>JAJZVE010000082.1:9981-11435 GCA_021845835.1 Pseudomonadota bacterium
CGAGCACCCGTAGGGCGTGTGTGGACGGCCCCTTTGGTGCAAGGGGTTTGGGGAAGATATTCTGATGCGGTGCGATTGCGGTCGTGTGTCCGGCCTGTTGACGCGGCACGGAGCCGCTGGCCCAGATGGGTTCCGCGATCCACCCCCAAACGCATAAGCGGCCTTGCGGGCCTGCACCCTACACGGGGTTCGTGGATCGTCGGATCGACCGATCAGCATCTCTTCCCTTGAGCCTCTTACACCTGCGGCGACATGACGAGGGTCAGGCGGTGGCCCTGGCGGGCCGATACGTCTCACCGCTCGTCATCATGGCCCACACGATGCGGGCCATCTTGTTGGCCCAGGCGACCGCCGCGAGCTTGCGCGGCCGGCGCCTGAGCAATTCGATCAACCAAGGCGATGCCCCGGCGCGATCCGGCCTGGCGTGCTGGATGACCGCCGTGGCGCCGACGACGAGCAATTGCCGCAGCCGCTCGTTGCCGGCGCGGCTGATCCCGCCCAGCCGCTGCTTGCCGCCGGTGGATCGCTGGCGCGGCACCAGGCCGAGCCAGGCGGCGAAATGCCGGCCGGACCTGAATTGCCCGGCATCGACCCGCAGCGCGAGGTTCAAGGCGGTGATCGGCCCGATGCCCGGGATTTCGGCGAGCCTGCGGGCGAGCGGGTCGGCCGCGAACTGCTTTTTCACCTTGGCGTCGATCTCGGACAACCTCGCCTCGACACGGTCGATCTCCTGACCCAGCAGCGTCAGCGCCTGCCTGGCCGCCAGCGGCACCTGTTCGTCGGCGGCGGTGGCGATTTCGCCGCGCAGGCAGGTCAGGCCCTTGTCGCCGATCGGCGCCACCAGGCCGAGTTCGGTGGCATGGCCGCGCAGCGCGTTGGCCAGTTGGGTGCGCTGGCGCACCAGCAACTCACGCGCCGACAGCAGCATCGCCGCCGCCTGCGCCGCGGCCGATTTGACCGGCACCTCGCCGATCGAGGGCTGCGACGCCGCCACGCAGATCGCCTCGGCGTCATTGCGGTCGTTCTTGCCGCGCTTGACGAAGGGCTTGACGTATTGCGGCGGGATCAGCCGCACCCGATGGCCCAGCCTGGTCAGCCATCGCCCCCAATGGTGCGAGCCACCGCACGCTTCCAGCACCACTTCAACAGCAGGCTGCTTCTCGAAAAACGCCTCGAACTGATGCCGGCGCAGATTGCGCCGCAGTACCGCCCGTCCGGTGGCATCAACCCCGTGCAACGTGAAAACAGACTTGGACGTGTCGATCGCAATCCGCGTAACCTCGTTCATGGACGGCTCCTATGTTCACCTCGACAGCGAACCTTGGCACATGATGCCGCGGGGGCCGTCCACCCCAACGCATAAGCGCAGCGCCATGCGCCAACGCAGGCCGCCGCGCGCGCGATCGGGTCGTCAACGTCTCTCCCCCCGATCGGCCTGTTCCGCATCGCGTGCG
>JAJZVE010000083.1 GCA_021845835.1 Pseudomonadota bacterium
GGGTCTTCACGAAGCCATAGGCGATGCCGGCGGTGAAGGTCAGAATCCCACGATGCAGCGTGAAGTATTTCAGGATTTCCTTGGCGAAGTTCAGCCCGCGGGTCTGCTCGTTCAGCGTGATCGGCAGCTTGCCGCGCCAGTTCATGCGCGGGGCGAAGTGGTCGCGGTAGTTCTCCCCCACGCCCGCCAGCGCGTGGTGCACCGGAATGCCGAGCGCCGAGAGCCGCTCGGGCTGGCCGATGCCCGAGAGTTCCAGCAGGTGAGGGGACTTCACCGCGCCGGCGGCCACCAGCACCTCGCCGTCGCAGCGTGCCTCCTTCGGCTGGCCGTACTGGGTGTAGCGCACGCCGACGGCGCGGGTGCCGTCCAGCAGGATCGCGGCGGCAAGCGCCTCGGTCTCGATCTTCAGATTGGGGCGGCGGCGGGCAGGGTCGAGGAAGGCGCGCGCGGTGGACCAGCGGCGGCCGTCCTTCTGGGTCACCTGGTAGTAGTTGAAGCCTTCCTGGTTGCCGTTGTTGTAGTCGGGATTGGTGGGCCAGCCCTCGGCCGCGCCGGCGGCGATGAAGGCGTCGCAGATCTCGTGGTGCTCGCGCATATACGCGACGTTGAGCGGGCCGCCGCGGGCGCGCGTCGCGTCGCCGTCGCCCTCGAAATGCTCGGATTTCCTGAAATAGGGCAGCACCGATTCGTAGGACCAACCGCGGTTGCCGAACTGCGACCAGGTGTCGTAGTCGAGCGGGTTGCCGCGCACATAGAGCATGCCGTTGATCGCGCTCGACCCGCCGAGGGTCTTGCCGCGCGGAATGGGGATCTTCCGGCCGCGGACGTTGTCCTCCGGCTCGGTCTCGAAGCACCAGTTGTAGCGGGTGTTGTTCAGCAGCTTGTTGAAGCCGACCGGGATCGAGATCCAGAAATTATTGTCGGGCGGGCCGGCTTCCAGCAGCAGCACGCGCACGCTCGGGTCCTCGGTGAGCCGGTTGGCCAGCACGCAGCCGGCCGAGCCGGCGCCGACGATGATGTAGTCCCAGTCCGCCATTGGTCCGTTCCCCTCGTGCCGCCGGCCGCGCAGCGTGCGGGGCGGGCGTTGGGGCGAATGACGAAGGAAAAATCGCCCGCGCGCAAGCCCGCCAGGCATCATTCGGCAAGTCTGCCGGGGGGACGGAGGTCAATCCGGCACCGGCCCATCCTGAAAGGTCGCGATCGCCTGGCGCCGCCGATCCACGACCAGCCTCGTCACGTCCGGGCGCGCATAATGGCCCGCCAGGTCAAAATTCTGACGCTCGCGTCGTACGCGCCGGTGATCCAGTGTGGCCACCAGCAGATCCTCGCGACCGGTCACCGGAGGAACAATCCAGTCGCCATCCGGGCCTGCGATGCATGATCCGCCGTCCGCCAGCGGATCCGGACACGCCGCCAGCATGGCGACAGCCGGACTGTCCGGCGGCACGTCCTCCCGCCGCATCAGGCCCGAGACGGCCAGCACATAGCTGCGTCCCTCCCGGGCCAGGAAGCGTGTCGTATCCTCGGTGTTACGGAGGTTTCCCGGCCAGAGAGCCACGTGGAGGTCCTCGCCCTGTGCATGGAGCGCGGCGCGGGTGAGGGGCATCCAGTTCTCGTAGCAGTTCAGGCCGCCCGCAGTGAACGGGCCGACCCGATGAACCTGCAGGCCGTGGCCGTCCCCCGGCGCCCAACTCAGCCGTTCTTCATAGGTGGGCATCAGCTTGCGATGCACCGATGCGATCCGCCCGTCGGCGCCGACATGCACGCGCGAGCAATAGACGCTGTGCCCGCCGCGGTCGGCCGGTCGCTCGATAATGCCCAGCATGACGGCGATATGGAGATCGGCCGCCGCCGCGCACACCGGCCCCAGATGCCCGGCCTCGATCTGCACGGCCTGGTCCAGATAATGGGCGTGGATGTCCTTCTGGAGGGGCGATTCGAAGCGCGCGCCGTCGGTGTGCTCGATCCAGAACGGGTACCCTGGTACCAGGGCCTCACCAAACACGACGAAGCCGCAGCTTGCGGCGGCGGCCCGGCCGATCCAGTCGGCTACTTTCGAAAGCGTGGCGCCGCGATCCAGCCATGCCGGCGCGATCTGGGCCAGGCCCACCGTCAATGCGTCGCCATTTCGTGTCGGCATCCTGCGGTCCGTCCTTGAAGCGATTTGGAGTTGCTCTGGAGTAGGCGGCCGATCAATATCTGTAAAATTAATATGGATTATGGGTCCGTATCGTGTTTCCTAATATCAGCGTCGTGCAGCTCCGCTGCTTCCGGGGGGTCGCGGAGCAGGGCAGCTTCACGGCGGCCGCCAGTCATCTGTGCCTGTCGCAGTCGGCCGTGAGCCAGGCTGTCGCGGGATTGGAGAGAACGCTGCGTGCACCGCTCCTGGCGCGCGGGCGCGACGGCGTGACACTGACGGCCGCCGGAATTGCGGCACTTACCGAGGCGCGCGTGGCCTTGGCGGCCATCGAACGCATCGCCGCGTGCGGGAGCGCCGCGCGTTCCCTCAGCGGCTCCCTGCGGATCGGCGTGGTCCAGAGTGCCGCCATCCGGCTGCTTCCGGGCTGGATGCGCCGGCTCCGCGCCGAGCACCCTGGTATTGCCGTGACCCTCTACGAAGGGACCGACCCGGAGGTCACCGCCTGGGTGCTGGCGGGCGTCGTCGAGGTTGGCATCACGAGCCGGACACATCCCGAACTGGAGGCAAAGCCGGTCCACCAGGACGACTACGTGGTCGTCGTGCCGGCAGGTCATCCGCTTGCGGCGCGGCACTCCATTGGACTGAAGGATCTCGATGGAGAACGCATGCTGTTGTCGGGCGGTGGCTGCGAGACACTGATCGAAGAACTGCTGACGGCGGCAGACAGCCACCCGGATATCGTCTGCGTGGTGCGTGACAACGCGACCCTGGTCAGCATGGTGCGGGAAGGGCTGGGCCTGACGATCATGCCGGAACTGGCACTGCCGGCCGCGCGCGACGGTGTGGAGCTCGTGTCTCTTCGGCCGGACCTGCGCCGCACGCTCCACCTTCTGACAAGGCCCCGCGAGGCGCTCGGGCCGATGATCACGGCGTTTGTCGAACTGGTCGGCAGCCTGAGCCGTCAGGGTTGAGCAGGGCGCTCACCAACCGAAGCCCGCCGGGCAGGGGCATGTCTCGGTTGCCGGATAGCCAGCCGGGAATCCTGGACAGCCGAAAGTCGTATAATCAATATTATGGAAAGATCGTCGAAACTCGCGCCGTCATGGCCCATGCCGGCCGAATCCCTCACCGTCCCTCGACATCGTGGCGATTCCACCAGCCGCCGCCGAGCGCTTCGAACAGCGCGGCCGTATCGGCAAAGCGGCCGGCCTGCGCCTTGGCGAGCGCGAGCCGCGCCCGTTGGTAGGTTCTCTCGGCATCCAACAGACCGACATAGTTGATCTGGCCGAGACCGAGCTGCTCGCGGGCTATATTCAGGCTGAGCCGCGCCGCGCGTTTCGCCCGACCGGCGGCGGCAAGGTCCGCGGCGTCGAGGAACAGCGCATGCAGGACGTCGGAGACGTTGCGGAACGCGCGCAACACCGTGCGTTCGTACAGGGCACGTGTCTCGATGAAGGCCGCCCGGGCGGCTTGCTGCTGATGGCGGAGCGCGCCGGCATCGAAAATCGTCTGCGACAGATCTCCAGTGAGCGACCAGAACAGGGTATCCGCAAGTCCGAGACCGCCGAACGTCAGGGCTGAATTGCCGAGGCTGCCGGTCAGCGTCAGCTGCGGCAACCGATTGGCGATGGCAACGCCAATCAGCGCGCTGGCGCTGTGCAATTGCGCCTGGGCGGCGCGCACGTCGGGTCGCTGGCCGACAAGCTGCGCCGGCAGGCTCAACGGCAGCTCGGTGGGCAGGGTGAAGGAGGCCACTGTGAACGTCGGTGCGACGCCCTGGCTGGGGAACCGTCCTGCCAGCGTGGTCAGCTTGTCGCGGTCGCGCGCCAGTGCCTTTTCCAGCGGCGGTAGGCGCGTCCGGGTTTCCGCCAGCGTGGCTTCCTGCGCGGCCACGTCGGCACCGGCAAGCTGACCAAGCGCCGACTCGCGCCGCAGGATCTTCAGTTGCGTGCGCACGATGTGGATGACCTGGCGGGTGGCCGCGATCTGCGCGTGCAGCCGCGCCTCGTCGATGGCGACGGCGACGATGTCGGAGGTGAGGCTCAGATACGCCGCTTCCAGCGCGAACCGCCGCACCTGCGCCTGCGCCGCCAGAGACTCGATCTCGCGGCGCGTCCCGCCAAACACGTCCGGATTGTAGGACACCGTGAGTTCAGGCGTGTACAGCGTGTAATACAGGTCGCCGTTGGACGGCACCGCACCCAGCGACTGCGCGGTACGGTTCGGGCTGACGGAAAAATCAACGCCGGCCGCCGGAAACAGCGCCGCGCGTGCGGCGGCGGTCTGTTCCGAGGCCCGCAGCAGCGCGGCGTGCGCGGCTTGCAGATCCGGGCTCGCCCTCAATGCCTGGCGGATCACCGCATCGAGGGATGGCGAATGGAACAATCGCCACCACTCGCCTGGGATGTTGCCTCCGACCACGAGGCGCTGCGCCTTGCCGGCGGGACCGGGCGCGGACGATGTCTGCCGTGGCAGCCGTGTGGCGGTGTAGGCATGCACCGGCGGGGCGGGCGGGCGGTGGAAATTTGGCCCGACGGCGCAGCCCGCGAGCAGAGCCGTCAGGCCGAGCCGAACCGCCGCGCGGGCGTGCCGGAGATGTGGCCCCCGCATCATTCGCCCGGCGCCGGTTGCGGCTCCGCCTCCGGCGCGAGCCGTCGGCGGCGGGAGAACAGGTCCATCAGCACCGGGAGCACGACCAGGATCAGCAGTGGCGCGAGCAGAATCCCGCCGACCACGACCAGCGCCAGCGGCTGCTGGACCTGACTGCCGATGCGGGTCGAAACCGCGGCGGGCAGCAGGCCCATCGAGGCGCCGAGGCAGGTCATCAGCACCGGGCGCAGCCGGATTTGGCACGCGCGCAGGATCGCCTCGGTGCGCTCGGCGCCGGTGTCGATCAGGGCGTTGAAACAGGAGAGGATGATGATCCCCTCCATCACCGTCACGCCGAACAGGCCGATGAAGCCGATCGCAGCCGAGACGCTGAACGGCGTGCCGGTGAGGAACAGCGCGAGGATGCCGCCGATCCACGCCATCGGCATCACGCTACCGGCGATCAGCGTATCGACCAGGGAGCCGAAGTGCATGAACAGCAGCAGCCCGATCAGCGCCAGGCTGATCGGCACCACGACCTCCAGCCGCCGGATGGCGGATTTCAGCTCGCCGAATGCGCCGACCCATTGCAGAGCCATGCCGGGCGGCAGAGGCACCGTGCGTGCAACGAGGCGCCTCGCCTGCAGGATGGCGCTGGCTGACGCCCGCCCGCGCACGCTGAAGCGCACCGGAAGATACCGCTGCTGATTCTGCCGATAGATGAATGGGGGCCCGGGCACCAGCCGCACGCTTGCGACGTCCGCCAGCGGGACTTCGACGACACCGCCGCCGGGAGCTTTGCCGGTCACCATGATCCGGCGCATCGCGCCGAGGCTGCTGCGGTCACGCCGGGCGAGGCGCACCACGATGGGAAAATTGCGGTCGCTGCCGTGCTCGTACAGCCGCCCCGCCGACTGACCGCCGATCGCCGCGGCGACGGTCTCGTTGATCGCGCGCGGCGTGAGGCCGAAGCGCGCCGCGCGGCGGCGCTCGATGCGGATCTCCACCGTCGGCTGGCCAAGCGCACGCGGCACCTGAAGATCGGTGATGCCGGGGACCCGTCGCATCACCGCCTTGATGTGGTTCGCCACGCGCTCCAGCTGGGTCAGGTCGTGGCCGTACACCTTCACCGCGTTCTCGCTTTTCGTCCCGGTCACGACCTCGTCGATATTATCCTGAATATATTGGTCGATGGACCAGGAGACCCCGGGGAAGCGCGCCCGCAGGGCGGCGGCCACGGCGTGCATCAGCTTTTCCGTGGTCATGCCGGGGGGCCAGTCACTGCGCGGCTTCTCCGGCACGTAGAACTCGGCCACGAAGGCGCCGATCGCGCTGGCGCCGCCGTTCGGCTTGCCATCCTGCGACACCACGGTACGCACTTCGGGAAAGCTCCGCATGACCTGCCGCATCCGATCGACATAGGGCTCCGCGGCTTGCAGCGACACCGAGACGGGCATGGTGGCGCGGATCCACATATTGCCCTCGGCCAGGACCGGCAGAAACTCGAGGCCGAGCGCATCGGCGGCAAGTAGCGCGGCAGCGCACAGCAAAGCGGCCCCGCCAAGGGTGACGATGCGGTTGGCAAGCGCGAACTGCAACATCGGACGGTAGATCCGATGCGATACACGCATGATGGCGGTTTCCGCTTCGCCGGCCCCGGCGGGAAGCAACAGCGCGCTGAGCGCCGGGGCGACGGTGAACGTGGCGATCATGGCGCCAAGGATGGCGTAGCCGTAGGTCCGCGCCATCGGACCGAAGATATGTCCCTCGACACCTGACAGCGTGAACAGCGGCACGAACGCCGCCAGGATGATCGCCGCGGAAAAGAACACCGGCTGGTTCACTTCCAGCGCCGCGCGGTAGATCGTCGCCGCGGTGCCGCGCAGGCCTTCGCGGCGGAGCTCGTCGTCGGGTGCGATCCGGGGCGGCGTCTGCGCGCCCTGCCGCAGGTGACGGAAGATGTTTTCCACCATGATGACGGTGGCATCGACGATCAGGCCGAAATCGATCGCGCCGATCGACAGCAGGTTCGCCGGTTCGCCGCGCCAGACCAGGATGATGACCGAGAAGAACAGCGCGAAGGGAATCGTCGCGGACACCACCAGCGCGCTGCGCAGGTCGCCAAGGAACAGCCACTGGATCGCGAAGACCAGGATGATGCCGAGCAGCATGTTGCGCAGCACCGTCGCAAGGGTCCGTCGGATGAGGTGGTGCATGTCGTACAGCGCGACGAGATGCACGCCGGGGGGAAGCAGGTTGGAATGGTTGATCCCCTCGGCCGCGGCCTCCACCCGACGGATCGTCTTCAGCGGATCGGCGCCGCGCCGCATCAGCACGACACAGACGACGGCGTCCTTGGTACGGTCCTGTCCCGAGATGCCGAGGACCGGCAGATGTCCGTCGACGACGGTGCCGAGGTCGCGCACCCGTACCGGCACGTCGTGATGAACGCTGACCATCGTGTTGCCGATCTGTGCCCGCGAATGGATCAGCGATACGCCGCGCACGACGGCAGTCTGCTCGCCGAAATACGCCAGCTGCCCGCCGACGTTGCTGTCGCCGTGCCTGATGGCGCGGACGACCTGCGGCACGCCCAGTCCGTACTTGACCAGCCGGCGCTGATCGAGAACCACGTCGTAGGACTTCTGCCTGCCGCCCCAGATCGTCATCCCGACCACCCCGCGGATTCCCTTGAACCGAGGCTTCAGCACCCACTGGGCGAGTTCCTCCAGGCCGGTGGTGCTGAATCCGGGGGGACCTTCCAAACGAAAGCGATAGATCTCGCCGATCGGGCTGTCCTCCGAGATCGACGGCACGGCGCCATTCGGCAGCGGTCCCATGCGCTCCAGCCGATCCAGCACGTATTGCCGCGCCTGGTCGTAGGTGAAATCATAGTTGAATTGCAGGAAGATGGTGGAAAGCCCGAGCAGCGAGATCGATTGGATCGAGCGGACATGCGGAATGCCGGCAAGCTGGATTTCCAGCGGAATGGTGACGTAGCGCTCGGTTTCCGTGGCCGACCCGCCCGGATCGACGGTCTCAACCGACACATAGGGCGGCAGCGGATCCGGATAGGCAAGGATTTCGAGACGCTCGAAACCGATGATCCCGAGCCCGACCACGAAGGCGAACAGAAGAAGGATGAAGATCCGCTGCCGGAGGGCGAAGGCGACGATTCGGCTCATGCGGCCCCCGGCTCAGCTGTCACCGGCGGCATGGTCGATGAACAGGCTGCCGCTGGTCACGACGCGTTCCCCCGGCTCCAGCCCGCTCAGCACTTCCAGCATGCCGTGGCGGACGATCCCGGTTTGGATTGACCGCATGTGCAGGCTCTTGTCCGGCGCGACCACCCAGACCCGTTCGTTCATGCCGCTATGGATCACCGCGTCTGCCGGCACTGCCGGGGCGACGACCGCGGAGTGGGTGAGGATGCGAAAACGGGCGAACATTCCAGGCTTCAGCATCCCCGACGGATTCGCGATGTCGGCCCGCACCTCCAGCCGGTGTGTGTCCGGATCGATCGAGGGCGCGATCCAGGCAAGGCGCGCCTTGAAGGTTCGGCCGGGATAGGCCAGCACACGGACCGTGACCGGCTCGCCGGGGCGAATCCGCCCGGCGTCGCTCTCGCGCACCTGGGCGATCAGCCACACGGTCGAAAGATCGCCGATGGTGAACAGCGGCTCGGATGCGCTTGCCGAGACGATCATCTCGCCCGGATTGACCTGCCGGGACAGCACCGTTCCCGAGCGCGGCGCGCGCACCCAGGCGGTCGGATCGGCCCCGGATGGCGATGCACGCTCCAGCCGCGTGATCTGCCGTTCGGTGGCGCCGAGGATGGTCAGCTGGGACCTTGCGCTGGTGGTGGCGATCTGCGCGGTGCGCAGCCGGTCCTGCGCGGCGATCAGCGCCGTCTGGCTCTTCTGCCAATCCTTCAGCGCGACGCCCCTGGCGAGATACAGCGCATGCATGCGCTGCGCCACGGTCTCGGCCAGCTTCAGTTGCGACCGCGCAGTGTGCAGCGTGGCCCGTGCGGCAAGCAGCTTGTCCGTCCCGGCCACCAGCTCGGTGCTGTCGATCGCGCACAGCGGCGCGCCCTTCTGCACGTGCGCGCCGAGTTGCGCACTGACTTCGAGAACACGTCCGGAATAGGGGGAGAAAACCGGTTCGGTCAGATTCCTGTCGCTGGCGATCTGGCCGTCCGCGAACACGGCGGGCGTGAACGGCATCGATCTTATCGACGCGGTTCCGAGCTCCTGCCATTGGAGCTTGGTGGGACGGAAACTGCCGGGAGCGATCATCTGCTGCGCCGGCGCGACCCGCGGCGACGCCTGCCCCCAGGGCGGCCACCCGACACGCAGTGCAGCAGCAGCAACGACGAAGGCGAACGCGACGCCGGCCAGGATCAGTATCTGCGCCTTCGTCTCCAGCCCGCGCGACGATGGACGCGGCATGGCGCGATCGCCCGCGCTAAAGCCGCGCCGCGCTGGGCGGTGCGAACCGGAGAAAGAGGCCGCCGGCAGTCGGTCGCGTGCCGTCCCGCGCGCAACAGCGGGTCCTCGCTGCCGGAATGACGGGGTGCTGCGACTCTCTCGCCATGATGGTTGTTGGCAGACCCCCCTGCCAGTGTCCCGATCCGCACATCACGTCATGATGCGACGGGACACCAGCTCGTTTTTTTTTCAGCGGCCTGCTGGTGCCTGAAATGCGACGGCATTCCAGGGGCAGGACACCAGCGCGCGCAGACCGCAATCACCAACCCGCGTTGCCATAATAGCACTGACGGACCAGCCCTGGAAGGCCCGGCGGCAAGCGCGTTCCGCCAATTTTGTGAACGAAGCATCATTGACCAAGAGCGCGATCGCGACCGTGCGCCATCGTGCTCAGACCCCGCCGAACTCCAGCACCATCCCGTCGAACCCCAGTTCCACCCCCGCCGGCAGCATCGCGCCCACCGTCGCCCAGTCCATGTCGGTGCCCATATGCGTCAGCACCGTCCGCCGCGCGCCGACGCGCGAAGCCCAGTCCAGCACCAGATCCAGATGCGCGTGCGTCGGATGCGGCGTCAGGCCGAAGCAATCGACCACCCAGGTGTCCACGCCGGCCAGCGCGTCGAACGCCGCCTGGTCCAACCGCACCACATCGGTGGAATAGCCGAATCCGCCGATCCTGAGGCCGAGCGACGGGCCATACCCATGGTCCTGGGCGAAGCTGCGCACCGTCAGCCCGGCGATCGCGACGGTCTCCCCGGCCTCGATCGCGCGGGTTTCCAGCACCGGGCGGTAGAAGCCCGGCGGCTTCCAGGGGCGGAACGCGTAAGGAAACCGGCTGGTGACCTCGTCCAGCACCGAGGCGGTCGCGAAGGTCTCCAGCGGCCGGCCGGCGATGCGGTTCAGGATCCGCACGTCGTCGATCCCGGTGATGTGGTCGGCATGGGCGTGGGTGAACAGGATCGCGTCGATCCGGGGAATCCGGCAGGCCAGCAGCTGGGTCCGCAGATCGGGCGAGGTATCGACCAGAAGCCGTTCCTCGCCAGCCCCTTGTACGACGATGCTGCTGCGGGTGCGGCGGTTGCGGGCTTCGTTCGGATCGCAGCGCCCCCAGTCCCCGGCGCCGTCCGCGCCGCCGATCAGCGGCACCCCGGCCGAGCCGCCGGTGCCGAGCAGCACCGCGCGCATCAGGCCGCCGCCTTGGTGAACAGCCGGCGGAAATTCGCCGTGGTGAGATCGGCCAGCGCCGCCACGCCGAGGCCGCGCAGCCCCGCCAGCACCGCGGCGGTGTGCGCGACATTGGCCGGTTCGTTGCGCTTGCCGCGCAGCGGGACGGGGGCGAGATAGGGCGCGTCGGTCTCCACCAGCAGCCGATCTTGCGGCACGTCGCGCGCGATCTCCCTGATTTCCTGGGATTTCGGGAAGGTCAGGATGCCGGAGAAGCTGACGAAGCCGCCGAGCGCGACCGCCGCCTCCGCCAGCGCGCGCGACGAACTGAAGCAGTGCAGCAGGAAGGCGAAGTCCCCTCCCCGGTCGCGTTCGTCGCGCAGGATGGTGGCGATATCGGCATCGGCGTCGCGGGCGTGGATCGCCAGCGGCACGCCGGCTAGGCGCGCGGCCCGGATATGGGCGCGGAAATTCGCCTGCTGCACGTCGCGGGGGGCGCGGTCGTAGAAATAATCGAGACCCGATTCGCCGATGCCGATCACCCGCGGATGCGCCGCCACCAGCGCGGCCAGCGCCTCGGGCGTCGGGATCTCGGCCTCCGCCGCGTGGTGCGGGTGCACGCCCACCGTGGCCCAGACGTTGGCCTGCGTCTCCGCGAGGCGGATCGTCGTGGCGGATTGGGCGAAGGTGGTGCCGATGGTGACCATCTCGCCCACCCCGGCCGCCGCGGCACGCGCCAGCACGTCGGGCAGTTCGGCGGCGCTGTAGTAGTCGAGGTGGCAGTGGGAATCGATCAGCATCGGGAATCGATCAGCATCGGGAATCGATCAGCATCGGGCCTGCTTGCGGGTGATCGCGGGGCGGCCCCCTGCCGTCCCGTCATGGCCGGGCCTGACCCTACAAGATTCACACATCTCTGGCGATCTTCCAGCCTGCGAGCATTTCCTTGAACCTGAGGTGCCCTTGGAGGATCACGATAGGGCCGGGCTTGCCGTAGTATCCGGTCCAGCC
>JAJZVE010000084.1 GCA_021845835.1 Pseudomonadota bacterium
GCGGCAGCGCCCGCGCCACCGCCCGCGCCGCCGCGGCGGCGGCGCGCCGTTCCAGTCCGGGATCCAGCGGGCTGCCGGCAAGCTCGCGCCCGTCCGCACCGACGACGCGCACCGCCTGATCGAGTCCCGCCAGCGTGAAGCGCCGCGGCCGGGCGAGCGGGCGCGGCGTCGGCATGTCGGTATCGCGCGCGGTCAGCCGCCGCGCCGGGCCGCCGCCGAGCGGGATCAAGGTCAGCTCCGGGTCGCGGCCGGCGTCGGCAGGGTGCCAGGCCCAGCCCTCCAGCACGCCGTCGCGCGCCGTGACCACCCCTTCGACGCGCCGGAGCTGCGCCGCCTGGATCGGGCTGCCGAGCAGATGCATGCCGTCGCGCGTCACGGCAACCTCGCGCGCCGCGGCGGGAACGCGCCGGCCGCGCAGCGGCGCGCCATCGACGGTCACACGCGACCGGCCGTCGCCGCCGCCGCCCAGTACCAGCGTGCCGTCGCGCCGCAGCCCGCACCAGCCCGGCGCCCCCGTGCGCGCCGCCAGTTCCGTCGCCAGCGATGTCAACGGCCGCGGCTCGGCGACGACATGGCGCGACAGCGCCGCGGCGAGCGAGGCCGCCGCCGCCGCCAACGCGCCCTGGCGGCGCTGCGCCGCGGCAAGGCCGAGCCACACCTCCTGCACGTCGTGGCGTTCCGCGAGCGCCGCGAGCAGCGGCACGGCGCCGGGATCGCCGAGCGCCAGCAGCGCCAGCCCGAGCGTCAGCGCCACGGTGTCGTCCTCGGCGGCGATCTGCCGCTCCCGCTGCAGCCAGGGCAGCGCCGCCGCCGGATCGCCGGCGGAAAGCAGCGCCTGGCCACGCAGCAGGGCGGCGCGGGCGGCTTCGCCCTCGGCTTCCTGGCGGGTGCGCGGCCGGGTCAGTGTGCCATCGCCGGCGCGGCCGGCGCGGCTTCCGCCGTCGGTGCCGGCGGCGGCAGGGCAGCGAGGTCACCGCGCGCATCCTCCAGCCCTTGCGCCACCGCGCGCTCCAGCCAGGTCCGCGCCTCCGCCGGATCGGCCGTGCCAGCCAGCCCGCGCGCGAGATAGCGGCCGAGCATCATCTGCGCATGCGCGTGTCCGCGCTCCGCCGCGGCGCGGAACCAGGTCTGCGCCGCCGCACGGTCCCACGGCACATCATGGCCGCCGCCAAACATGGCGCCGAGGGCGAACATCGCGCCGGCATGGCCGTGATTCGCCGCCTTCTGGAACAGCGCCAGCGCCGCCGGATGGTCGCGCGCGCCACCGCGGCCGTTCACCAGCATCTCGGCGAGTGCAACCTGCGCGTCCACCATGCCGGCATCGGCGGCGCGCTTGATCCAGGCGCGCCCGTCCTCGACGTTCGGCGCGACGCCGCGGCCCTCGCTCAGCATGCGGCCGTACCAGTACTGGGCATTGACCACGCCCTCGGCGGCGCGGCGCAGCCACTGCGCCGCCTGCGCATCGTCGCGCTCCACGCCGACGCCCTGCGCGAGACAGATGCCGTAATTGTAGGCCGCGACCAGGTCCCCCGCCGTTGCCGCCTGCTCGAACCATTCGCGCGTCCGCACGGCGTCGTCCGGTTCCGCCTGACCGCGCAGCACCAGCGTCGCCAGGTCGTGGCGCGCCTGCGTGTCGCCGGCCTCGCCGGAGACGCGGAACCAGCGCGCCGCCTCGGTCGGGTCGCGCGGCACGCCGGCGCCGGTGAGATACAGCATGCCGAGCGCCCGCGCCGCCGTCTTGTGTCCGGCCTCGGCGGCACGGCGGAACCACAGCGCCGCCTCGGTATGGTTGGGCGGCAGCTCGCCGCCGCGGGCATAGAGGTCGCCGACCAGCGCCGCCGCCTCCGGGTCGCCGGCCAGACCGGCGCGGCGCAGCCAGGATTCCGCGTCCTGCAGGTTACGCTCGACGCCGCGCCCCTCCAGCAGCGCCAGCCCGTAGCGCGCCTGCGCCGAGCGCACCCCTTTCTCGGCCGCCAGCCGGAACAGTTCGGTGGAGCGCACCTCGTCGCGCGGCACGCCCTGGCCGAACAGGGTGAGCACGCCAAGCAGGTATTGCGCCGTGGCGAGGCCCGACTCCGCCGCTTTGGCGAGCTCGGCGGCGCCCGCCGCCTGTTCCTCGGGGGTCCTGGCCCGCCGCAGCAGCGCCATGCCGTAGCCGAGCTGGCCCTGCGGGGAATTGGCGTCGGCCGACCTGCGATACCATTCCTCCGCCGCCGCCAGGTCGCGCAGCGAGTCCGGGCCGGACGTCAGGACGTAGCCGAGCAGCGCCTGCCCCTCGGCCGATCCGCCCTCGGCGGCGCGGCGCGCCCAGTGCGCGGCCTTGTCGAAATCCGGCTGCACCGCGCCGCCGGCCGCTGCGGTGGCGAACAGCGCCGAGCCGGTCTGCGCCGCCTCCGCCGCGACCCCGGTCACGCCGTGCAAGTACAGGGCACCGAGCAGCGACTGCGCATCGACATAACCCCGCTCGGCGGCCTTCTCCAGCCACCGCGCCGCCTCGACCGCGCTGGGCGGCACGCCGCCCGCCTCCAGATAGGCGCGGCCGACCAGGTACTCGGCCTCGGCGATGCCGGCCCGCGCCGCCTTGGCGAGCAGCGGGAACGCATCCTTCCGCTTGCCTGCCTCGATCAGCAGGCGCGCCCGCTTCAGCGCCCCGCTGGCCGAGCCAAGGCCGGCCAGCCGGCCCATGAGCCCCGCCATCGTCTCAGCCCTCCGCGCCGCCGGGCAGGGTCATGTCGGCTCCTGCCCGCCGCCGGAGAGGAACGGCACCATGCGATCAAGCAGGTATTGCAGGACCGTCCGCTGGCCGACCTTGATATCGACCTCCAGCGGCATGCCCGGCTTGAGGCTGAAGCTCTCCGGCGGATGGCGCAGCTTGAGCTGGTCGATCGAGATGAAGGCGCGATAGTAATAGACGTTCGCGGTGCCGTTGTTCTGCGGCGAGCTGGAGGAAAGGTTCGGCATCGTCGCCTGCGGGTTCGTGATGCCTTCCTGCGCATTGGTAAAGCTGTCGGCGCTGACGCGGGTAACATGGCCGAGCGCATAGCCGTACTGGAAATACGGCAGCGTATCGAACTTGATCGACGCCGGGTCGTCGATCTTGACGAAGCCCGCGGTGCCGCCGTCGATCATCGCCACCACTTCCAGCGGGGCGTCGACCGGCACCGTGGTCATCAGTTCCGCGCCGGCCTGCAGCACCGTCCCCGGCGCCACGCGCGACACGCTGAGCACGATCGAATCCTCCGGCGCGCGCATATCCACCAGCTTGCGCCGCAGTTCGTTCTTCGCCGTCTGGCCGCGCATGTCGGAGAGCAGCCGCTCCTGCTGGCTCTCGTCCGTCTGCGTGTCCGCGTACCACTTGTGCCGCCAGCCGTCGCGCTCGGCGGTCATGCTGGCGAGGTCGCGGCTGGCGCCGACCAGCGCCTGCTGGGCATCGGCGAGCCTCTGCTGTCCGGTCTCGCGCTCCAGCTCGGCCTGGTAGGTGTTGAGCTTGCTGCCGACCTGCAGCCGCTCCAACTGCTTGCGGATATCCTCGACCGACTGCAGCTTGCCGAGCTGCTTGGTCAGACTGGTGACATCGGCCTGCGCCATCTGCAGCTTGGCCTGCAGGCTGGCGATCTTCTGGTCGTAGTCTTCGATCGTGAAGACGAACTGCTGGTGGCGCTGCAGATAGGCCAGCTCCTCCAGTTGCGCGTACTGCGTGCCGTCGGAGACGTACGGCTTGTCGGCCAGTTCGGCCTTCATGCGATTGACCTGCGCCTGCAGACTCTGCATCTGCGCCGTGGTCGCCTTCTCGTCGCTGGCCGCAAAGGTGGGATCGAGCTCGGCGAGCAGATCGCCCTTCTTCACCGTCTGGCCTTCCTTGACGAAAATCCGGCGCACGATGGCGGTTTCCAGCGGTTGCACGATCACGTTCGGCGATTGCGCCAGGATCACGCCGGGGCTGGTGACCAGCCGGTCAACCGACACCACACCGGAGATCACGAAGCTGGCGACGACCAGACTGGACAGCATCCAGGTGGTGACGCGGGCCCCCATCGGCGGCGGCCGCGTCACCAGCGTCAGCGTCGGCGACTGGAACTCCAGCACCGCCTGGCCGGCCGCGTGCTCGTCGCCGACGAGTGCGACGGCAGCCGCGCCGCGCGAACGGATGAGGCTTTTCGCCATCGCTCAGTCTCCTTGCGCCAGCACCGGCACGCCGCCGCGCGGCGGAGCCGGGCTCTCCAGATGCCGGTTCTGCTGCAACCACAACTGCCGATAGATGGAGCAACGTTCCAGCAGCACCAGATGCGGCGCCATGTCCAGCACCTTGCCGTGGTCGATGACGAGGATCTGGTCGCATTCGGTAAGCGAGGTCAGGCGGTGCGAGACGATCAACATCGTCCGCCCCTTGCCGATGCGCGTCAGATTGGCGTTGACCAGCGCCTCGCTCTCCGGGTCGAGCGCGCTGGTCGCCTCGTCCAGGATCAGCAGGCGCGGATCGTGGATCAGCGCGCGCGCGATCGCCAGCCGCTGCCGCTGCCCGCCGGACAGGTTCGGCGAGCCTTCCTCGATCCAGGTCTCGTAGCCGTTCGGCATGCGCTCGATGAACTCCTCCGCGCCGGCGAGTCGCGCCGCGCGCACCGCGTCGGACAGCGTCAGACCCGGACGGCCGGCGATGATGTTCTCGCGGATGGAGCCGCGGAACAGGAAATTCTCCTGCAGCACGACGCCGAAATTACGCCGCAGGTGCCCGAGGTTGATCTCGCGCAGGTCGTTGCCGTCGAGCTTGAGGTAGCCCTCGTAGTCGCGCGAGATGCCCTGCAGCAGGCGCGCGATGGTGGACTTGCCCGAGCCGCTCTTGCCGACGAGACCGAGCATGGTGCCGGCCGGTATCTCGAAGCTCACGCCGTCCAGCGCCCGCGCCTTGGTGCCGGGATAGGTGTAGTTCACCTTGACGAACTGCAGCGAGCCCTCGATCTTCGGCCGCAGGCCGGCCGACGGGTTGGCTGCTTCAGGTGGGTTGTTGATCACCGACTGCACGAAGCCGACGGCGAGCCGCACTTCCTGCAGGTCGTCCATCAGCCGCGCCAGGCTGATCAGCGGCTGCGCGACGCGACCGGAGATCATCATGAAGCCGATCAGCGCGCCCGGATCGATGCTGCCCGGCGAGACGATGGCGAACAGCGCGCCGATCAGCACGATGCCGCGGCTCATCAGGCCCTCGATCGGGTTCGCCAGCGTCTGCGGCCAGTTGGAGAGATCGGAGGCCTCCAGCTTGAGCTGGACGGACGTGGCGGTACGCCGGTCCCACAGGTCGCGCTGCTGCGACTCCAGCGCCAGCGACTTGATGGTGCGGATGCCGTGCAGCGTTTCGACCAGCACGCTGCTCTTTTCCGTCTCGGCCATGATCCAGCGGCCGATGGCGCGCTGCACCGGCCCCATATAGACCATGACGATCAGCGCGATCAGCCCGGCGCACACCAGGGTGATCCAGGCGAGCGTCGGCTGCAGCAGGAAGATCACCGGGATCAGCACCAGCAGCATCACCAGGTCGAGCATGGTGGTCAGCATGCGGCCGGTGAGAAAGTCGCGGATCTTGTTGACCTGGGCGATCTTGTAGGTGATCTGGCCGGCCTGCTGGCGCTCGAAGTAGTCGAGCGGCAGGCGCAGCATGCGCTTGAAGATGTGCAGGCTGATCTTGGCATCGACGCGCGCGCCGACGACATACGTGATCTTGCGCCGCACGTAGTTCAGGATGGTCTCGTAGGCGAGGGCGACGATGAAGAAGGTGCCGATCAGCGCCAGCGTGGAGACGCTGCGGTAGGTGAGCACCCGGTTCAGGGTCATCATCACCATGATCGGCGGCACCAGCGTCAGCAGCGACAGCGCGAAGGAGCCGAACAGCATGTCACGGAGCAGCCTGTGCTCCTTGCGCACCACGCCCCAGACCCACAGGAAGTTGAACGGCGCGTTCTCGTCGGTCAGTTCGCGGATGGCGCGGAGCAGCAGCGTCTCGCCCGACCAGACCTGCGACAGCCGCAGTTCATCGACCGCGATCGGCGGGTCGGACGACGGCGCGCGCGGATCCTTCAGCCAGACGATGTTGCGCGCCGGATCGACGGTGGTGAGGATGGCGGCGCCGCCATCGCGCAGCAGCAGGATCACCGGCGAGGCGACTTCGATCTTCAGCAGTTGCGTGAAGCGCATGCGCACGGCGCGCGCCCACAGCCCGCCCCCACGCGCCCATGCGACCAGCGCCGCCGGCTCCGGCACGGTGCCGCGCGGATAGCGCAGCTCGTCACGGTCGAGCTCGACATTGTGGAAGCGGGCGGCGGCCTCGATCGCCAGCAGGCGCGCCTCCAGCGCGTCGTCCGGGCGGTTCCCGGAGGGTTTCTCGGTGGCAGTCGGCGCTTCGGTCAAGCTCACGTATCAAACCTCCTTCGATGGCCGGACGCGACGGAGGGCAAGCCCCACCGTCCCGCGCGCATGCCACGCGATCGAGTACGCCGGCGCATGCGCGCCGGCCCGGCCTGGAAACCCCGGACCGCCCCCACCGGGCCATACCATATCTTCCTCACCGGAAGGTATTCAGGAAACGCCCGGTCTCCTAAACCGTGAATTGCCCTTTTCATCCGAAGCAGTTCACAGCAGGCTTGGCTGCGTATCACGGGAGCGCGAGATATGGAACCGCAAAATGACGACATAGGTGCCTTCGTGCCGGGACAGCGGACGGTGCTTGCACCGACCGCACCGGGACAACTCGACGGCGTAGCATTTGCAGTGAAGGATCTGTTTGATGTTGCCGGCAGCATGACCAGCTGCGGCAATCCCGAATGGGCGCGCACGCACGCACCGGCCGCCGGCACCGCGCCGGCGGTGGCTGCCCTGCTCGCAGCCGGGGCGCGCATGGCCGGCAAGACGCGCACCGTGGAACTGGCCTTCGGCATCACCGGGGAAAATCCCTGGCACGGCACACCGATCAACCCGCGGCTGCCCGGGCGGTTCCCGGGTGGGTCGAGCTGCGGCTCGGTGGCGGCGGTGGCGGCGGGGGTGGTGCCGCTCGCGCTCGGTTCCGACACCGGCGGCTCGGTGCGCATCCCGGCGAGCTATTGCGGCCTCTACGGCCTCCGCCCGACGCAGGGGGCGATCAGCCTGGCCGGGGTGATGCCGCTGGCCCCGAGCCTCGACACCGCAGGCTGGTTCACGCGCGAGGCGGAGCTGCTGGAGCGCGTCGGCCGCGTGCTGCTGCCCGGCGAGGCCGGGCGGCTCGGCGGCCCGCTGCTCAGTGTCGAGGAGGCGTGGGCGAATGCGGACCCCGCGGTCGCCGCGGCGCTGCGGTCGGTGCTGGCGCGGCTGGCGCCGCTGTTCGGCCCGGCGCTGCCGGTGTCGCTGGTGCCCGAGGGCATCCCGGCGCTCTACCAGCACTATCGCGCGGTGCAGGGCGAGGAGGCCTGGGCGAGCCACGGCGCCTGGATCAACTCGGCGCCCGGTGCGCTCAGCCCGGCGGTGGCGGCGCGGTTCGCGGCGGCGCGGCAGACCACGGCGCAGGTGGCGGCGGCCGGACGGGCGATGCGGCAGGTCATGCAGGCGCGGTTGCGGCCGCTGCTGGCCGGCGGTGCGGTGCTGGTCTATCCGACCAGCCCCGCCCCCGCGCCGGAACTGACGGCGGCAGCGGCGGCGCTGGAGGCGTTGCGGGAGAGGACGGTGGGCGCGACCGCGATCGCGGGGCTGGCCGGATTGCCGGAGGTGACGCTGCCGGCGGCAACGGTGCGCGTGCCCGACGGCGACGCGCCGGTCGGTCTGTCGCTGGTCGCCGGCTGCGGCCGCGACCGCGCGCTACTGGCGCTCGCCAGCGCGGCCGCTACGCTGCTGGGACTGTCATGAAGGGGGAGAGCGCGGTGGAGATCCGCGAAGCGACGGCGTCCGACCTGCCTGAGATCCAGGCCATCTACGCCCATCACGTGCTGCACGGTACCGGCACCTTCGAGGAGGTGCCGCCCACCATCGAGGAGATGACGGACCGGCTGGACACGGTGGCACGGCGCGGCGGCCACTGGCTGGTGGCGCGCGACGCCACCGGCGTGCTCGGCTATGCCTATTACGCGCAGATCCGCGACCGTTCCGCCTATCGCTTCTGCGTCGAGGACGCGGTCTATGTCCGCGACGACGTGCGCGGCCAGGGCGTCGGCAAGGCGCTGGTCGGCCGCCTGATCGAAGTGGCGCAGGCCCAGGGACTGCGCCAGATGGTCGCGGTGATCGGCGATTCGGACAATGTCGGCTCGATCGGCGTGCATGTGAGCCTCGGTTTCACGCGCGCCGGCGTGCTGCGCGCCACCGGGCTGAAATTCGGCCGCTGGCTCGACACCGTCTATATGCAGCGGGCGCTCGGGACGGGGGATCGGGACGTGCCCGGCTGAGCAATAGCGGGCGCATCGACATAAAGCCGGCTTTATGCGATTGGGCTTGGCATGGAGGATTTGCTGGCCGCGCTGCGCGCCGCCGCCGAACCGACCCGGTTGCGCATCCTGGCGCTGGTGGCGCGCGGGCCGTTCTGCGTGAGCGAGTTCACCGAGATCCTCGGCCAGTCGCAGCCGCGGCTGTCACGCCATCTGCGGCTGCTGCAGGAGGCCGGCCTGCTGGAACGGCTGCGCGAGGGCGCCAACGCCTGGTACGGCCTGCCGGAAGAAGGCAGCCGGGGGGCGGTGCTGGCGCGCGCGCTGCTGGCGCACCTGCCGCCCGACGATGCCGGGCTGGCCGGCGATGCGCGGCAGGCGGCGCGCGTGCTCGCCGAGCGGGCGCGCGTGGCGACCGAGACGTTCCGCCGCGCCGGGGCGGAATGGGACGAGATGCGCGCGCTCGGCCTGCCGGCGGAGGCGGTGGAGCGGGCGCTGCTCGATCTGCTGCCACGCGGCGGGCTGGGGCGGCTGCTCGACATCGGCACCGGCACCGGGCGGCTGCTGGAACTGCTGGCGCCACGCATTTCCGCCGGCCTGGGCGTGGATGCCAGCCGGGCGATGCTGGCGCTGGCACGGGCGCGGCTGGCGCGGGCGGGCCTCGCGCACTGCGCGGTGCGGCTCGCCGACATGTACCGGCTGCCGCTGCCGGACGCCTCGTTCGACGTGGTGGTGCTGCAGATGGTGCTGCACCATGCCGAGACGCCGCTGGCGGCGCTGGCCGAGGCGGCGCGGGTGCTGCGGCCGGGCGGCCGGCTGCTCGCCATCGACCTGGCGCCGCACGTGAACGCGGACTGCCTGCAGCGGCTGGCGCATCGCTGGCCGGGCTTTTCCGACCCGGCGATGCGGCGGCTGCTGGGCGAGGCCGGGCTGGCGCCGGGCGAGTCGGCGACGGTCGCCGGACCGCTGGAGGTGCGCATCTGGCAGGCCGAGCGGATGGCGGCCGAGGCGGCGCTGGAGCCGGCACGGTAGCCGTGGTGCGGCCGGTCTGGTAAGCGCGCTCCTGACGCGGCGGGCGGGGGTTTTTTGCGACGGTGACACAGGCGCAGCGCATCGCCGGCGGCAGCATCGGCGTGGGGCTGGTGGTGCTGGGGCTGAAAACGGCCGCCTGGCACGTCACCGGCAGCGCGGCGCTGTTCTCGGACGCGGCCGAGTCGGTGGTGAACGTTGCCGCCGCCGTGGTCGCGCTGGCGGCGCTGCGCTTCGCCGCGCGGCCGGCGGACGCGAACCATCCCTATGGCCACGACAAGGCGGAATTCTTCGCCGCCGTGATCGAGGGCGTGCTGATCGTGCTCGCCGCCGTGGTCATCCTCGATCATGCGTGGCAGGCGTATCGCCATCCGGTGCCGCTGGCGGCGCCGCTGCCGGGGCTGGCAATGAACGCCGCCTCAAGCGTGCTCAATGCGGTCTGGGCGACGGTGCTGTTGCGCCGCGGGCACGCGCTGCGCTCGGCGGCGCTCAGGGCGGACGGGCATCATCTGATGACCGACGTGATCACCTCGGCGGGGGTGCTGATCGGGGTGGCGCTGGTGTACGCGACCGGCATCCGGGTGCTGGATCCGGCGCTGGCGGCGCTGACGGCGGTGTATGTGCTGGCGGCCGGCGTGCGCGTGATCGCAAGTTCGGTCGGCGGGCTGATGGACGCGGCGCCGGCCGAGGACGTGGTGGCGCGCATCCGCCACGTCGTCGGCCAGACGGCGGAAGGCGCGATCGAGGCACACGACCTGCGCATGCGCTATGCCGGGCGGCTGACCTTCCTGGAATTCGATCTGGTCGTGCCGGGCGCGATGACGGTCGCGGGCGCGCACGACATCTGCGACCGGATCGAGAACGCGCTGAAGACGGAAATGGCCGGCCTCGTCATCACCATCCATGTCGAGCCGGAGGGCAAGGCCAAGCACCACGGCGTGCTGGTGCTGTAGGAGGCGGAACATGGTGCGGATCGATCGGGTCGTGACGCGCGGGGGCGACAAGGGCGAGACCTCGCTCGGCGACGGCAAGCGGGTGCCCAAGCACGCGCCGCGCGTCGAGGCGTTCGGCTGCGTCGATGAGGCGAACGCGGCGATCGGCGCGCTGCGCGTGCTGGCGCGCGGCGATGCCGAGGCGGACGCGATGCTGGCGCGCATCCAGAACGACCTGTTCGACGTCGGCGCCGATCTCTGCGTGCCCGGCGAGGCGGGCGCGCGGATGCGGCTGACCGATGCGCCGGTGGTGCGGCTGGAGCAGGAGGTCGCGGCGATGAACGCGGCCATCACGCCGCTCACCAGCTTCATCCTGCCGGGCGGCACCGCGGCGGCGGCGCAGGCGCATGTCGCGCGCACCGTCGTCCGCCGCGCCGAGCGGCAGGCGGTGGCGCTGGCCGCGGCCGAACCGGTGAACCCGGCGGTGGTGCGCTTCCTCAATCGCCTGTCCGACCACCTGTTCGTGCTGAGCCGGCGGCTGAACGACAACGGCGCCGCCGACGTGCTGTGGGTGCCGGGGGCGAATCGGTAGGGGCGCAGACTCAGCCGATCGCCTTCGCCAGCAGATAGCCCGACCCGGCGCCGAGGCCCGGTCCCGGATGCGTCGATGCGCCGATGTGATACAGGCGCGGCACATGCGTGCGGTGGTTCACCGAGGATTTCAGCGGGCGCCACAGGAAGAACTGGTCGAGGCCGCAATAGCCGCCATACGGGTCGCCGCCGACCAGGTTGACGTTCATCGCCTCCAGGTCGGCCGGCGAACAGGCCACGCGCCGCAGCACGCTCTCGGCAAATCCGTCGATGTGCCGTGCGAGGATCGCCTGCACGCGGTCGGCGTACTGCTCGCGCAGCGCGGGCGTCCAGGCGCCGTCCGCTGGCGTTGCCAGTTCGCCGGCGGCGTCGCCCTTGATGCGGCGCGGCGTTTCCGGCAGTTGCAGCCACAGGATCGCGCATCCTGCCGGCGCGCGGCCGGGATCGAGCGCGGTC
>JAJZVE010000085.1 GCA_021845835.1 Pseudomonadota bacterium
GGAGTGCATGTGTATGCTCGCGATCGTCCGATGAGAGCCGGGCAGGCGCAAAGGCGTCTGCTTGTGGGCAGGCTTCAGCCGGGGACGGCAGCGCGAGCGTCGAACGATCGACACCGCGCCACTGTCTCAAGGCCGCTCAGACGGAAGTTCGCGGCGGCGGTGAGGCGGGGGGTGTGCTGATGCCGACGAGCGGAAGGTGGCGGCCCGTCGAAGCCGCCGCGGCGATCCGGCGCAGGTCGGGTAACGGATTGTTCGCGGCTGGGATCCATGACGCATGAACCACGCATTGGCTGCCGACGCAGCACAGCAGTCCATCATCACAGTCCGCATGGCCTGCAGGGATGCGCTGGCCATGTCCGGTGGCATGGAGCACCTGACCGGCAACAGGCCCATTCTGCGGGTATGCCTGCGCCCACGATGCGGCAGCCAAAGGGGTGCCCGAGATCAGCAGAATCGTCAGGACGAGCAGTCCTGCGATCGTCCGCCTCAACACGCGCGCAGCCCCGTTCAACATGGACTCCTGCTTCGTCACACGGCCAACGGCTCAGTCAACGTGTCACGATTGATGGTGCAACCTACCCGCCATCGATCGCGATAAGAGCGCCCGCTGACACGGTATTACTTGCCCCATCCGATGCCGCCGGGTGTTGATCTGGATCAAGATCTCCATACGCCACTCCTGATTACCAGCCGCAGTGCTTACGTCCGGGCTATGCTGCGAGATCACTGTCTCTCAGCGCATTGGCAAATGGTGACCGAGCAAGGATAGGGAACAACCGTCTCCGGACGCGGTGAACGGCGGTGTGCGGATTTTGTATTGTTCCAGCTAAGGCCGACCGGAGAAATCCTGCACGCTGGCATCCGACGACACTTCTCCGAACAGGGTTGCATGTCGTGTGGCAGTTCGGGCGCTTCGCATCTCCGGGCATCAGAGAGGACAATGCGATCGCACAGGTGTTCTCGTCTCGTGCCGGCCAAACGCGCGTTCAAACGGACAGTCTGGTGACGCTCGTGCGAGTGGCCGACCAATGCGCGACGCCGTTCTCGGCAAGATCAGCGCTGCGGCGCCTCCGCCATCTGAGTGCGCGGAAATTGGTTGTGACCGCCCAGCGCCAGAAATGGTGCGGGATTGACCGGCGTGTGGTGCACCAGCACTTCGAAATGCAGGTGGGGTCCATAGGCACGTCCCGTCGTGCCCACACGGCCAAGCACCTCCCCTTCCTTCAAAGCAGTGCCGATCGTTACCTCATCCGCAATCCGCGAGAGGTGGGCGTAGCGCGTCACGACACCATCGTCACTGCGCAGCGCGACAAGCTTTCCATAGCCGCCATCCCATCCCGCATAGACGACCTTTCCAGCCAGCGCCGCGCGGACGGGCGAGCCATAGCGCGCGGCAAGGTCGATGCCTGGATGGAAACCGTCGTGGCGATTCCCGAAACCGGAGCTGACGCGCGCCAGCTCGGCGGCCGGCATCAGCATGCGCAGCTTGGGTGGCGACCCGGCCCATGCCGGGAGAGCGAACGAAAACGCGAGCAGACCGAGGGTGGCTGGAAGCACAGGGTTCATGGTATCGGACTACCCGCTCACGGCGCCGCGCGCCAGCCGCAATCTGCACTTGCGACACACAAAATCCGATTGCGTTTCTGTAGGTTGGCAGGTATTGGTCACTCTCCGTGTGAACCACGTGGGGCCATGCTGCCGGGTGGTTCCGAACGCGCCATGAGTCCGGGAATGTCACCACGCTTCATACTTTCCGAAGAACAGGAATTACCGCGGCGGAGCTTGCTCGGCGCCGCGCTGGCGCTTGGGGCGGCCGAGCTTGGTGGAAGGCCCGCGCGGGCGGCGACCGGGCAGGGGCTGGCGATCGTCATGAACTCGGCCGCCGCCTCCTTCAGCGTCATCGACGTGGCCAGCCGCACCGTGATCCGGACGACCCCCGTGTTGCGCGAACCGCATCACTGGGCGCTGCTGCCCGACCGCTCAGCGTTGCTGATCGGGGACACCAGCGGCAACGCCCTGTTCTTTCTCGACCCGACCACGGGCGAGGTGCTGCGCCGCGCCGCCTGCAGCGATCCGTACCAGCTCTGGTTCAGCCCGGATGGACGCCATCTGGTGGTCAATGCCCTCGGCGTCGATCATGTCGATGTGTATGATGGACGCACGTTGCAGCGTGCGCACCGCTTCCGTCTGCCGACCATGCCGAGCCATCTGAGCTACGCGCCGGACGGCGGCATGGTCTATGTCAGCCTGCAGGCCAGCAATGGTCTCGCCGCGATCGACCTGCGAACCATGTCAATCCGTTGGAAGACCGCAATCGGCAAAACCCCGGCCGGCGTGTTCTGGCACGACGGCAAGCTCCTGGTCGGAATCATGGGGAACGACTACGTGGCGGTGGCCGATCCGACGGATGGGCGCGTGACCCGTCGGATCCGCACCGGCCGCGGCGCGCACAACCTGTTCTACGCACCGGACGGCCGGACAATTTACGTGACCAACCGGGTCGAGGGCACCGTGTCGGTGCTGGACGCCGCCTCGCTGAGCATCCTGCGCACCTATACAGTGCCAAATGGCCCTGACTGCATCGCCTTCGCCCCGGATGGCAAGCTTTGGATCACGATGCGCTGGGGCGGCCATGTCGCGGTGCTCGACCCGGCCAGCGGCGCGCATGAGACGATCGCGGTCGGTCGCTCGCCGCACGGTGTGTTCCTGACCGCCTCGCCGGCGTTGCCGGGTCCTGCCCGTTCCGCCTCGCTCAGCCTGTCCACCGCCTGATGGACCCGTTCAGCTTCATCGCCGATGCCATCGAGCAGCATGTGCTGGTGCCGCTGTTCTACTGGCTCGGCTGGATGCAGTGGCAGGAGCTTGCCTACGGCTGGGCGTTGTTCGCGGTGTATGGCTTCGCACAGGTGATGCTGACCTTCGCGGTCTGCCTGCCGCTGGAGCGCTGGCGGCCGGTCGAGCACTGGCCCGACCGCCGCGCGGTGCTGACCGATGCGTTCTACACCGTGCTGGCGCGCGTCGGGCTGCTGCCGCTTGCCACCTTCGTCGCGTTTTATAACGTGCAGGCCTGGTTCAACGGCCTGCTGATCGATGCCGGATGGGTGCCGCCGACGCTGGAAAGCGTGGTGCCCGGGCTTGCCGGCCACCCGCTTGTCAGCTTCGCGCTCTATACCGTCATCCTCGATTTCGCGGATTACTGGCGGCACCGCATCTCGCACATGCTGGGCTGGTGGTATGCGCTGCATTCCGTCCATCACGCCCAGCGGCAGATGACCTTCTGGTCCGACGACCGCAATCACCTGCTCGACGACCTGCTCTCGGCGATCTGGTTCGGAGCGATCGCGTTGCTGATCGGCATTTCGCCGTTTCAGTTTCCGCTGCTGGTGCTTGTGCTGCGCTTCATCGAGAGCCTGTCGCACGCCAACACGCGGCTCTCTTTTGGACGCATCGGCGAGCGGCTGGTGATCTCGCCGCGTTTCCACCGCGGGCATCATGGCGTGCGCGCCGCCGGGCAGCGGAGCTGCAACTACGGTGCTGTGCTGCCGTGGTGGGATATGCTTTTTGGCACGGCGGAATTTTTGCGCAGCTTCGTGCCGACCGGCGACCCATCGGCCGAGGAGGCTCTGGCCACAGGCAGCTATGCCGCGCAACAACGTGCGGGACTGCGTCGCATGGTCCGCATGCTGCAGCACAATCCACGCCTGCCGAAGCGCGCGTGATCGTTCGGGATGTGCCGGCCGGCTACATGCGGGCCGCGTAGGGCAGGCGGTCGGCGCGCCTGCGCGCCGTTGCTGCGAAGGCGCGCAGGGCCGGCCTCTCCACCAGTGCCCAGGTCAGCGTCGCGATCACCAGCATGGCTACTGTTGTCGTGAAGACATAGAGCAGCGGCGACGCCGCCGGATCGGCATCCGCGCTCCGCCAGATGCCCGCCTGAATCGTCTCCACGAGTGCGAACGACATGTAGAACGAATAGGAAATCTCGCCGAGCCAAACGAAGCCGGGAACCCGTCCGAGCACGGCGCCGCGCCCCTGCCGCGCTGCCGCCATCAGTCCGGCGAGCAGGCCCCACAGCCCGGCGATGATCGTCATTTCGTTCTCTGCCGCCGTGCCGACCGCCATCAGGCCAACGCCGGCAAGGGCAACCGCCCGGCCAAGTATCCGGGACGGCCATAGACGCAGCAGCGGCACGACGACCATGCCGGCGATGAAGTCCGGGAAGAATCGCAGCAATCCTCCGTCGTAGGTGAGGGACAGGTTGTCGGCCGCAGCCAGGTACCGTGCCGCCAACGCACCTGCGAGCGCGAGGGCGAGTGTGACCGTCACGACAAGTCGGCCGCCGCCCCGCAGCCACGTCCACAAAAGGGGGAATGCCAGATACCCGGCCCATTCGGCGCTGATGGACCAGGACGGATAGTTCCACGACCAGCGATCGCTCGCTCCCCATGCGTGGACAAGAGCGATCTGGCTGATCAGCTCGCCGAGACTGAAGCGGCCGGGATCACGCGGATGCTGGTGCAGCAGATAGGCGGAGCCGACCATCAGCAACAACGCCGAGATCATGGCGAGATGCACCGGGTAGATCCGCACCAGCCGCTTCACCCAGAACCGCCGCGCGTCCCCCAGTGTCAGCTTCGGGTCGGGATGTGCATACGCGAGAACCATGCCGGACAGGATGAAGAAGCCGTCCACTCCCAGCGCGCCGCGCTCGACAAGGCGGCCGAGGAATCCGAAGGACGGCGCGTAGCGCGCCTGCAGATTCAAGTGATAGGCAAACACCCATCCGGCGAACAACGCGCGGCAGCAGGTGATGTCGTCGATGCGCTTCATGGCTGCTCTGCACCACGGAAATGTGGTGTCACTCCTTCGGCGCCGCGAACAGCAGCGTCATGTTGTCGCTCTCGCCGATTTCCAGGTATTTTGAACGATCCTGCTCGCCCAGCTTCAACATCGGTGGCAGGTTCCACACAGGGTTGGAACCGTCGTCGCGCGGGTTGGCGGTGGCCTCTGACGTTTCGATGAGCGTCAGGCCCGCGCGTCTGGCCTGCTGGATGACATAGTCCTGCGGCAGCCGGCCGAGCGGAAGGCTCTCGGCAAGGCCCATCCCCGCCTTGGCTCGGTGTTCGACCACGCCGAGCCGGCCACCGGGCCTGAGCACCTGCAGGGCGGCGCGGAAGAAGCGCTGCACGATATCGTCCAGGATTTCCTTGTGGACGTTGACATAGACGAAGTCGTGCAAGTTCAGGAACGTCACCACCATGTCCGCCGATCCCGGCGCGCCCAGCGGCATGTAGTCGGGCGGCTCGAACGGTGTGATCCCGACCTTGCCGTAGACATCCGGGGCAGCTGCCAGCTTCGCCGCGAATGCGGTGGCGGTCCTGCGGTAATAGGGATTGGCACTCGACACGACCGGCGTCGCCTCGAGGAGTTTGCCATGATCGCGCAGGAACGGCGCCAGGATCTCGGTATACCACCCGCCGCCGGGCAGCACTTCCACGACGGTCATGTCGGGCCGGATGCCCAAGAACTCCAGCGTTTGCAGCGGGTGGCGGTACTTGTCACGCTGTTTGAAGGCCGGCGTACGCTGCGGCCCGTCCAGCACCGCCTGCAGCGCCTGCTCCGTGTCGGGCGCGGCGGCGCGACCCGCCGCGAGCGGCACGACCAAAAGGACCGCGGCCAGCACGCCACCGAACGTTGCACGCGCCCTCGACCGGCCACGTGATGAATGAGTCATTGATTCGCGTTCCCGTTCTTGCCCGCTTCCTGCTTGCGGCGTTGCGCGGCGATCACTTTTTCCAGGTCCTCGATCCCCACGGCACCGGGCAGGATGCCGCTGCCGATCACGAAGGCGGGCGTGCCGTTGATGCCGAGAATCCGGCCAAGCGCAAGATTGCGCCGCAGCTCCGAGGTGAGGGCCGGATCATCCATCTCCCGTCGCGCCACGTCCGGCGCCAACCCGACCGACTGTGCGACCTGCATGACCTTCGGTTCGTCGAACGGGCCGGTCAGGGCGTACATCGCGGCATGGAACGGCGCATACACACCATGCCGTGCCGCCACCAGGGCCACTTTTGCCGCGATGATCGATTCGCGGCTGAGCACCGGATACTCCTTCATCACCAGCCGCAGCCCGCGATCCTTGGCGATCAGCGTCGCCAGCCGCGGCGCCATCATCCGGCAGTACGGGCAGCGATAGTCGAAGAACTCCACCAGCGTCACGTCGCCCTGCGCGTTGCCCAACACGGGCGCGGCGGGATCGTGAAAGATGTCTTCGTTCGCGAGATCGAAGACGGCCCGTTGCTCCTCCTGCGAAAGTCCCGGCGGGGCGGGCAATTGCTTCGCCGGTTGCGCCGCCGCCGGCCGAGTAGGGAGTGCCGCCGCCAGCAGCAGGCCGAATGCGATGCGCCGTCCGACAGGCCGCTCCGGCCTGGGTACCAGGGTTCTGTAAGTCATGCGTGACCCGCTTGCTGTGCGTCAAACGTCGTGGGGACAGCAGATCGCCGGCGCGAAAAGCGCACAAGGCGCCGCCCGGCAATGCCGCTCAGTCGATCGGAGCGTCCGGCCTGGGAGGAAACGGCATAGGCAATGGATTGATGCCCGGCGGGCTGGTGTGCTGCGACACGGCATATCGGAGGGCGCCGGTTGCCAGCCGCCGTCGCAGATCCGTGTCCGCACGATCCGGAATGACGGCCGCGCCCAGGCAGATCCCCCCTGGGCACTCGGCGGCGCGCGGCGTCAGCGGATCGGCGGCATGGGATGCCGGCACGGCGTGATACGCAATGGCAACCTGGGGCGGGAGAGAACGGGCCGCCGTCTGCCCGGCCCATGCACCCGCACCCAGGAGCATGAGAGCCGCGACGACAAGACGGAGTGCCCTGCATCATACCGGCATGGCTGGCAACCATACCCTGGCACCGCACCGCCGGCAATGGCGCAAGCCCATCACACCGTTGCGGCCGATATTCCTGTCAGCCTGACGACCTTCCAGCGCGGGAAGGTGGATGCGCGGCACCGTCCGCAGACTACGCCTGCGCGTATTGCACGGTCGTCATCATCCCCGCCGCCATGTGATAGAGGTTGTGACAGTGGAAGGCCCACTTGCCGGGATTGTCCGCGTTGAACGCGACCGTCACCGACGTCATCGGCGGTACCAGCACGGTGTCCCGCACCGCGCCCGGAAACCGCGCGCCGTTCGCCGCCACCACCTGGAACGCGTGCCCGTGCAGATGCATCGGGTGCGACATCATGGTGCGGTTCGTCATCACCAGCTCCACCCGCTCGCCCCTGGCCACCATCAGCGGCGCGTCCTCGCCGAACACGCGGCCGTTGAGGCCCCAGACATAGTCCCGCATCGAGCCGGTCAGATCGACGTTCAGCACGCGGTCCGGCCGGCGCGGCGCGAGCGGGCTGGCCGCGCGCAGCGTCCGCTCCACCGCGAATGTCAGCGGCGCCGCTTCCTTCGCTGCCGAACTGCCGAGTTTCTTCACCACCGCGCCGGCGGTCGCCAGTATGATCCCTGTCCGTGCCCGCTCCCCTTCCAGTACCGCCAGCACAGGGGTTGCCGAAGGGCCGCGCGGCAGTTCGATCCGCAGGTCGAGGCGCTGCGCGATCGCGACCGGAAACATCGACCCCCGCACCGACTGCACCGGATGCCCGTCCACCGCGATCAGGCTCGCCGTGATGCCGCCGCCGAGCATGATGGAAAAATTGCTCGCCGCTGCACCATTGACGATGCGCAGCCGCACGCGCCCGCCAGGCTCGACGCGGACCACCTCCGGATCGGCGAGCGTGCGGTCATTAGCCAGGAAGGCGTCGTATTCCACGTCGTTCAGGTCCATCGCCATCCCGGCCGGACCGGCGTCGCCGTTCCGCTGCGGGGCCATGCCCTTCATGTCCATGCCGGCCATGCCACCATGCGACATGCCAGGCATTACCATGCCCTTCATGTCGTCCCTCTGCATGTCCATCCCGCCCATGTCGTGACCCGCCATCGCGTTGCCGGCCTTGGCGGTGGCATCGTCCATTGCCTTGCCTGCAGGCGACGATCCGGCATGGCGCAGTCCGGCAAATATCTCCTGCGGGCTGCGGAAGGAGAAGTCGTGCAGCATCAGCACCACTTCCTGCTCGTCGCGCCGCGCATCCGCGTCATGGATGATCAGCGGCGCGGCCATCAGCTGCTGTTCCTGCAATCCCTGATGCGAGTGCATCCAGAACGTGCCGGGAAAGGCGAGGGGGAAATCGTAGGAAGCGCCGCCACCGGGCGGTATCGCGGGCGCCGAGATTCCCGGCACGCCGTCCTGCTCATAGGGCGGGGTCAGCCCGTGCCAGTGGATCAGCGTCGCCTCGCTGGAGGCGTTGCGCAGATCGACACGAAACGGCGCGGTGACACTGGTCACGAGACCCTGCCGCCCGTCCGGCTGCAGGATGCCGAACACACTTGCGGCGCGGCCGTTCACGTCCAGCGTCCGGCGCCCGACCGTCAGTGCGACCGGCGGCGATGTGGCGGCGGCCGGACGGGCAACGCCAGAGACGCCGCCGAGAGCACCGGCGGCGATCGCCGCCAGAAGACCGCGGCGGCCAATCGGATACGACATCGGGTTTCCCTATTGCTGTTGAAGCAGGCCCACGCCCCTGGCGCCCGATTTCGGGCGACGGAGATCCGGGTAAAATGCCGTCCATTTTTTCAAGGCGACGTGCTGCGCCCATGATGATGCGCGTGGCCCGTCGCCGCCATGCCGGGCGCAGACATCATCCGCAGCATCGCCGGCCCGCCGGTGCGCAGGAAGCGCCAGATGAGCACGGCGGAGAATGCCAGGAACAGGATGTTCAGCACCGTCGTGTAATTCCAGTCGATGCGCGCCTCCAGCACCAGCGCAGCGCGCTGCGCGGGAATGAGGCCAAGCAGCCCGAACACCGCTTCCACGACATATCCCGCCGCCGCCATTGCGACATAGAACAACGCGAACAGCAGCGCCGCAATGCGCGGACCGTAATATTTCCTGTAGATGTCGAGGACCGGCAGCACAATGAGATCGGCGAACAGGAAGGCGACCACGCCGCCGAAGCTGATGCCGCCGTTCCACAGCACCGCCGCGAGCGGCACGTTGCCGACGGAGCAGACGAAGGACAGAACCGCAACGATCGGCCCGATCAGCGGTCCCACGATCTTCGACCACAGCGGGTCATGCGCAAGGAACAGCGCGGTCCATACCCCGTGCGGCACCCAGGCGCCGAGCGCGCCCGAGATCAGCAGTCCGAGCGCGATGTCGGGCCACACGCTTGCCCAGTCCATGATGTAGAAATGGCTGATCGCAGTGAAGCCGCGCGGCGAGAGTGCGCGGGAGATTATCGAGCCGCCGCTGAGCGACATGTCCATCGCCGCGTGCCCTTCCATGCGCCCGGCAACGCCGCAGTCCGCCTGTGTCCGCGCCTCGGCCAGCCGTTCGGGCGTCATCGCCCGGCGCAGCAGCAGCACCAGGATGAGGATCATGACTGGGCCGCCGGCAAACTCGGCCAGCGTGAACTGCCAGCCGATCAGCACCCACAGGATGATGCCGAGCTCCAATACGAGGTTGGTGGAGGCGAACTGGAACGCCATCGCCGCGGTAAAATCCCCGCCCTTGCGGAAGATCGAGCGGGCCAGCGCCACCGCCGCATAGGAACAGGAGGACGACGCGGCACCGAGGCCGCTCGCGAGCAGGATCGTGGACCATCGGCTGTCCGGCAGCAGGCGCCCCATCTCGCCTTTCGTCACCACCGCCTGCACCACGCCTGACAGCGCGAAGCCAAGCACCAGCGCCCACAGAATTTCCCAGCCCACCGCGACCGCCATCGCGAGCGCCGAGCCGATGGCGGCGAGCGGACCTGCGTGGATCACGCCGCCGCGACCTCGGGCTGATCGTCGATGATCGGGCATTCGGGACGATGGTCGCCGTTGCAGCGGTTCACCGGGTCAGCGACGGTCGCGCGCAGGGACTGCAGTTCGGGGAGCTTGCGGTCGATGCGCTCGTAGCAGCGGATCGTCGTCGCTGGGATGCCCGACCGGGCAGCAGCCTCGCCGATGGTCATGCTCATCCCCGCCTTCCTGCGACCGGCCGCCAGCGCCGCAGCGGCAGCACGTTGGAAACCACCATCACCGGGAAGAACGCCGTGGCCGCGCCCGCGATCATCGCGTTGAGCAGGTCGATGCCGACGACGTTGTAGACGAAGACCCGGAACAGGTTCCGGGGTTCTTGCACCACGTCGCGCGACCTCGGCGGCCTTGCCATCCTTCAGCACCTCGGCCAGCAGCTGCTTCCAATGCTGGGAAGGTGGGGGTTGCCACCACTGGAAGGTCAAGGGCGCCTCTTGAGGCCGGGCAGGGCCAGGCGTAGGGTCCGTGCCATGCGGCGGTTCGCGCCTTTCCTGGTCGCTTTCCTGTTCGCGGTGGCGATGCTGCCGGCCGGGGCGCGTGCCATGCCGATGCGGATGGGGCCGATGGCGGCCGGGGCCGTGATGCACCAGGACTGCCAGGGCTGCCCGCTCACGCCGTCGCCGGGCACGGACTCCGGCAAGATGCTGCCGTGCCCGATCCTGGCCTGTGCCGGGGCAGGGGCCGTGCTGCCGATGCCGGTGCTGCTGCCCGTGCGCATTGCTCTGACGACACGCTTCGCCCCGGCCCCTGAGCTTCGCTGGGCGGGGGCCCCACGCGCCCCCGATCCGTTCCCCCCCAGACCCGTCGCCCTCGTCTGAACCGCCGCGGCCGGGCCGCAGGCGGTTTCCAGCCGCTTTGCGCCCGTGCCTGCGTGCCGGGCTGATGGCCGGACGAGCGGCCTCCGATCACGGAGCCGCCTGCGCCGACCGCCGAGGACGATGCGAATGTCATCCATACCTGCTTTTGCCTTGCGCCGCCGCCAGTTTCTCCAGGCTGGCGCGGCCTGTGCCACGATCGGGCTTGCCGGGGGCGGCCGGGCGGCGTCCGGCGACGGGCTGGCCGTCACGCTGCGGCCCGGTCCGGCGCGCGTGTCCATGGTCGGCGACGAGGTGCCGGCCACCGCGGTGTGGGCCTACAACGAGGCAACACCCGGCCCCGTGCTGCGGCTGCGCCAGGGCACGCCGTTCCGCGCCATCGTGACGAATGGCCTTGCCGAGACCACCACGGTCCACTGGCACGGCATGCGTCTGCCCAATGCGATGGACGGCGTGCCCGGCCTGACGCAGAGGCCGATCCCGCCCGGCGGTCGCTTCGACTACGCCTTCACCCCGCCGGATGCCGGCACGTTCTGGTATCACTCGCACGATCACGGCCTGGAGCAGATGG
>JAJZVE010000086.1 GCA_021845835.1 Pseudomonadota bacterium
GACAACGCTGTGCGCCGCCGCGATGGCGCTCGGCACGTTCGCCGCGCCGGCTCCGGCGCGGGCGGACGCGTGGTCGCTGGAACAGGCGGCGGCGCCGTACAAGGGCACCCAGCTCAATGTCATCTTTCTCGATCGGCCAGGCTATCGCGCCATCATCAAGCTGCTGCCGCAATTCGAGCAGCGCACCGGCATCAAGGTGAACTACGAGATCGTGCCGTACGAGAACACGCGCGAGAAGGAGGTGCTGAACTTCAGCTCGCAGGGAGAGCTGACGATCGCGCTGGTGGACCTGGTCTGGATCGGCGAGTTTGCCGAGAATGGCTGGATCCTGCCGATCGACAAGTTCGCCTCCGATTCCTCGATCACCGACCCGAACCTGAACCTCAAGGGCTTCTTCCCGCTGCTGCTGAATGCGTTCGGCAGCTGGGGTGGCAAGGTATACGGGCTGCCGTTCGATAACTATTCCGGCCTGCTGTTCTACAACAAGTGCCAGCTCAAGGACGCCGGCTTCGACCGTCCGCCCGCTACCTGGGAGGAGCTGAAGGACGTCTACGCGCCCAGGCTCACCGACAAGGCGAAGAACCACTATGCCTACGCGCTGCAGTCGCTGCGCGGCGAAACCCAGTCGGCCGACAGTTTCATGCGCATGCTGTGGCCGTTCGGCGGCTCGCTGCTGGACAAGACCTTCCACTCCAACCTGTTGAGCAAGGAAAGCCAGGACGGCCTCAAGTTCCGCCAGGCGCTGCTGCCGTACATGCCGCCGGGCGTGGTCAGCTACGACCATGCCGAGGCGGTGAACGCGCTGGCGCAGGGCCAGGTGTCGATGATCACCGAATGGTCGGCGTTCTATTCGACGCTGACCGACCCGAAGACCTCGAAGATCACCGACTGCCTGGCGGTGGCGCCGGAGCCGAAGGGACCGGCGGGACGCCTGCCGGCGCTGGGCGGGTTCTCGCTCGCGGTCGCCTCGCAGGCACCGGAGAAGGCGCAGAAAGCCTCCTGGCTGTTCATCCAGTGGGCGACGTCGGAGGACATCGCGCGCGCTTATGTCGAGGCGGGCGGCGTCTCCGGCCGCATGGCGATCTACGAGCAGCCCGATATCAAGGCGAAATACCAGTTCGTCGAACCGATGGTGGAAAGCTGGCAGAACGGCGTGCCGCAGTTCCGTCCGCGCTTCCCGGCCTGGCCGGCGATCTCGGAAATCATCGCCGAGTGGGGCAGCAAGATGGAACTCGGCCAGGTGAGCACCGAGCAGGGCGCCAAGGAGATCGGCAGCCGCATGGAGCCGATCCTGGCAAAGGAAGGCTACTACGACGGCAAGAAGGCGCTGCTGCAGTAGCGCGCCTGGGCCGCCCCGCCGGCGCGCCCGGCGGGGCCGGCTTGCTCTGGAGGCAACCATGCCGAGCCTGTACCAGGCCGCGCTCGACGATCTGGCGCGCGTGTTCGAGCGGATCGACGAGGACGCGGTGCAGCGCGCGGTCGCCGAAATCGCCGCGGCGCGGCGGATCGCGCTGTACGGCGTCGGACGCGAGGGGTTGCAGATCAAGGGACTGGCGATGCGCCTGTTCCATCTCGGCCTCACGGCGGCGATGGTCGGCGACATGACCACGCCGCCGGTCGGCGCCGGCGACCTGCTGGTGGTTTCGGCCGGACCGGGTGATTTCTCCACCGTGCGCGGGTTGATGGAGGTGGCGAAGGCGGCGGGCGCGCGCACGCTCGCGGTGACCGCGCGGCCGGACGGCGCGGCGGCGCGGCGCGCCGACGTCGTGCTGCCGATCCCGGCACAGACCATGGCCGACGACCGCGGCCCGGCGGTGTCGGTGCTGCCGATGGGCTCGTTGTTCGAGGGTGCGCAATACGTGCTGTTCGAAGTGATGATCCTCAAGCTGCGCGACCGGCTCGGCGTGACGCCGGAGGCGATGCGCGCCCATCACACCAACCTCGAATGACGGCGGCGGTGCAGACGGTCGCCCGCGGGCGCCTCGCCTACGGGCGGTTCACGCCGCTGTGGTTCCTGGCGCCCGCCGTGCTGGCGCTGCTGGCGATCGGCATCTATCCGACGCTGTTCGCGCTGGTCACGTCCTTCCGCCAGTACAACATCACCCGCGCGCGCGAAGGCTTTCCGTTCGTCGGCTTCGCCAACTATGCGAGCGTGCTGTCCGACCAGACGTTCTGGCAGGCGCTGGAGCGCACCACCGGCTTTTTCCTCGTGGTCATGCCGATCGAGATCGTCATCGGCATCGCTATCGCGCTGCTGCTGCACAAGCCGGGGCTGAACTTCCTGCGCGCGCTGGCGCGGGTTTCGCTGGTGGTGCCGCTGGCCACCACGTATGCGGTGGTGGGCCTGCTCGGGCGGCTTATCTTCAATCGCGACTTCGGCGTCGCCAACGCGCTGCTCGGCGCTTTCGGCATCAGCCATCTGGACTGGCTCGGCGACCCGACCGGGGCGTTCGCGGCGATCGCCACCATGGATGTCTGGCAATGGACGCCGTTCTGCGCGCTGATCTTCCTCTCCGGCCTGTCGATGGTGCCGCCGGAGGTTGAGGAGGCGGCGCGGCTGGAAACCAAGAGTCCGCTGGTCCTGCTGCGCCATGTGCAGCTGCCGTATCTGCTGCCCGGGTTCACCGCGATGCTGATCCTGCGCTCCGCCGACGTGCTGAAACTGTTCGACACCATCTTCACCATGACACGGGGCGGGCCGGGTTCGGCCACCGAGCTGATCTCCATCCTGATCCAGCGCGTCGGCTTCCGCGTGTTCGACCTCGGCACCGCGTCGGCGCAGGCGATGCTGCTGCTGATCATCACGATCATCCTCAGCCGCCTCTATATCCGCGTGTTCTACCGGGAGATCGACTGATGCCGGCCATCGCCTGGCGCAAGGGTCGCGTCGCCGGACGCACGCTGCACGCGGCGGGCCTGCTCACCGTGTTCGTGTTCGCGGTGTTCCCGTTCTACTGGATGGTGTCATCCAGCCTCAAGGACCAGGCGACACTGCTGGCCAGCCCGCCGGTGTGGCTGTTCCGCCCGACGCTCGACAACTACGCGGCGATCTTCGCCGACGAGACGGTGACACGAGGCATCGTCAATTCGTTGATCGTCGCCGTCTCGACGACCGCGCTCGCGGTGGCGCTTGGCACGCCGGCCGCCTATGCCCTCGCCCGCTTCGAGTTCCGCGGCAAGGCGGACCTATGGTTCTGGTTCATCAGCAACCGCATGGTCAGCCCGATCGTGCTGGCGCTGCCGGTGTATCTGCTGGCACGGCAGATGCGGCTGCTCGACACGCATCTCGTGCTGATCCTTATCTATCTCACGTTCAACCTGCCGATCGTGGTGTGGATCTGCACCGACCAGTTCCGCGCCATCCCGAGCGAACTGGAACAGGCGGCGCGGCTGGAATCGGCCACGCAGTTCGACATCTTCTGGCGCATCTACCTGCCGCTGGCGGCACCCGGTGTCGCGGTGTCGGCCATCTTCAGCTTCATCTTCTCCTGGAACGAGCTGCTCTATGCGCTGGTGCTGACGCGCCGCGACGTACAGACGGCGCCCGTGGTCGCGACCAGCTTCATGTCCGGCTACGAGCTGCCCTGGGGCAAGATCATGGCGACCGGGACGGTGATCGTACTGCCGGTGACCATCTTCGCCCTGCTGGTCTCGCGCCACATGATCCGCGGCCTGACCATGGGCGCCACCAAGTAGGGACCCGGGCGACCGGCGCCCTTGTTCCCGTCGGTGTCCTAGCCCTTCGAGCGGTCGGACGCCGAGGTGCCGGGCGTGGCTGCGGCCTCCTGCGCGCCGCCGCGGCCGCACGTCGCCTGACCGCCCGCGCCCGCCGACGCGCGCGGCGCCGAGGGCAGTACCACGTGGTAGCCCACGGGCAGCAGGCGCAGCGCGAAATGCTGCTCGGCCGTGCCCCAGATCCCGCGCGGCACGAACAGCGCGAACAGCAGCGCCGCCGCGCCGAGGCCGACCAGATACCAGACGCCGGCCGCCCCGAAGAGCGTCTCCACCGCGAAGAACAGCACGGCGCCGAGCACCGGCCCCTCGAACGTGCCGAGCCCGCCGACCAGCGTCATGAAGATCATGTATGCGGTCCACTGCACGCCGAAATAGGAGCGCGGCTGGAAGGTGATGGCGGAAGCGAGCCAGAGCGCGCCGGCCAGCGCGCAGCCGAAGGCGGCGAGCACGAACACGATGCGCTTCGCCGCCAGCACGCGAACGCCGACCGACGCCGCCGCATGTTCGTCGTCGCGGATCGCCTGCAGCGACGCGCCGAGACCGCCGCGCAGGAGCAGGAACACGACGAGAAGCAGCGCGACCATCGCCGCGAAGGCGCTCCAGTAAGTGTCGGCGCGCCGCGCCGCCGCCGCCACCGCGTCCATCGCGATCAGCGACGTGCCGGTCTCGCCGTTCACCAGCGTGTCCATGTTGACGAGCAGATGCACGAGTTCGGCCACCACCCACATGCCAATCGCGAATTCCCCGCCGTGCAGCCGCAGCATGACCTCGCCCAGCGGCAGCGACACCGCGCCGACCAGCAGCGCGCCCAGCAGCAGCGCCGCATAGACCGGCACGCCACCGTGCGACAGCCGGATCGCCGCATAGGCGCCGAGGCCGAAGAACGCCTGCTGACCGACCGAGACAAGCCCGCTGTAGCCCGCCAGCGCGTTCCACATCACGCCGAGGATCACATAGACGAACAGCGCCGTCAGCCGATCGGTGACGCCTGGCGCGAACAGGGTCGGCCCGGCCGCCAGCACGACCAGTCCGATCCCCATCACGGTTGCGAACAGCGCCGACCGCGCCGTCCACCGCTGCACCGTGATCGCGTTCATGCCGCGCGCGCCCCGAACCGCCGCAGCGACCATCCGCCGGACCACACGCGCGCCACCAGTACCGCCAGGAACACCACATGGCCGGCGAGGAGGAACAGATGCGGGCTGACGAACGCGCCGAGGTTCTGCGCCACCCCGAGCACGATGCCGCCGGCCAGCGTCCCCCACAGCGAGCCGAAGCCGCCGATCACCACCGCCTCGAACGCGAAGATCAACTGCGCGCCGCCGCTGTATGGGTCGAAGGTGGCGCGCATCGCCAGGAACGCGCCGGCGACCGCCACCAGCCCCATCGCAATCGCGGTGGCGAGCGCATAGACCGCGCGGGCGTCGATGCCGATCAGGCCGACCACGTCGGGGTCCTCGGCGGTGGCGCGGATGGCGCGGCCCAGCCGCGTGCGCGCCAGCAGCAACTGCAGCCCGCCGAGCAGCGCGACGGCGACCACCAGCACCAGCACGTCCATCTGCCCTACGGTGATGTCCTCGGTCAGCGACCAGCTGGCGAAGGACAGGTCGCCGATATAGGGTGCGAGCGAGCGCGTGTCGGCCCCGAACCCCTCGAACAGCAGGTTGTCCAGCACGATCGCCAGGCCGAACGTGCTCAGCAGCGGCACCAGAGAGCCGCTGCGCAGGCTGCGGTCCAGCACCAGGCGCTGCAGCAGCCAGCCGAGCAGCGCCATTGCCGGCACGGCGACGATCAGCCCGAGCCACGGCGACAGGCCGGCGCGGTCGGCCAGCACGAACAGCAGGAACGCCGCCAGCACGGCCAGGCTGCCGTGTGCCAGATTGACGATGCGCATGACGCCGAACAGGAACGACAGGCCGCAGGCGATCAGCGCGTAATAGGCGCCGAGGAACACGCCTTGCAGCAACTGGTTGAGCAGGATCATGCGGCAGCCCCACGCAGCCCGAAATACGCCTGCATGACCTGCTCGCGCGTGGTGTCGCGCGCCGCGCCCTGATAGACCACCCGGCCCTCCAGCATGCACGCCACACGGTCGGCGACGCGCAGCGCGCGGCCGATGTCCTGCTCCACCAGCACGATGGTGGCGCCACCGCCGAGCAGGGTCTGCAGCGAGGCGTACACGGCATCCACCGCGACCGGCGACAGCCCGAGCGACACCTCGTCGAGCAGCAGCAGGCGCGGATTGGCCATCAGCGCCCGCGCGATCGCCGCCGCCTGCTGCTGTCCGCCGGACAGATCGGCCGCCCGCGCCTTCAGCTTCGCCTTGAGCTGCGGGAACGTCTCGACCACGCGCGCCAGCGTCCACGGCCCGTCGCGTCCGCGCCCGGCGGCGACCAGCAGGTTCTCCTCCACCGTCATGCCGGCGAACAGCCGCCGCCCTTCCGGCACCAGCGCCACGCCCAGCGGCACGCGCCGGTGCGCCGGCAGCGCCGTGATGTCGGCGCCGTCGAACCGGATGTGCCCGCCGCTCGCCCGGTGGGCGCCCGCGATCGTGCGCAGCAGCGTCGTCTTGCCGGCGCCGTTGGCGCCGACCAGCGCCAGCGTCTCGCCCTCCTCGACCGCGAGGCTGACGCCGCGCACCGCCTGCAGCAGCCCGTGCCGCGCCTCCAGCCGCTCAATCGACAGTATGGCCATGCGCTGCCGTTCCCAGATAGGCGTCAATCACCGCGGCATCCTTGAGCACCGCGTCGGGCGTGCCGTCGGCGATGACGCGCCCGGCATCCATGCACACCATGCGTTCCACCACCTGCACCAGCACATGCACGATGTGCTCGATCCACACCACCGCGATGCCGCGCCCGCGGATGACGCGGATGATGCCGACCAGCTCCGCCGCCTCCGCGTCCGTCAGCCCGCCACCGATCTCGTCCAGCAGCAGCAGCACCGGATCGGTGGCGAGCGCGCGCGCCAGCTCCAGCCGCTTGCGGTCCAGCAACCCCAGCGTTGCCGCACGCCGGTTGGCGAGCGGCAGCATGCCGCACAGGTCGAGGCTGTCGAGGCAGCGCCGATACGCCGCCTGCCCCTGCACGCCGCTGCCGGTGCGCGCGGCAACCAGCAGGTTCTCGAACACCGTCATGCCGCCAAAGGGGCGCGGAATCTGGTGCGAGCGGGCGATGCCGCGCCGGCATCGCCCAGCCGCGTCCAGGTGCGAGATGTCCTCGCCGCGGAACAGGACACGCCCGGCGTTCGGTTCGATCGCGCCGGACAGCACGTTGAGCAGCGTCGTCTTGCCCGCGCCGTTCGGCCCGACGATGCCGACGGCGTCGCCCGGCGCCACCGCGAAGTCCACCTTGCTCAGCACGACGAGCGCATTGAACCGCTTGCTCAGGCCCGAAGCGGCCAGCAGCGCGCCCGTCGGCTGCATCGGCCGCGTCTCAGACGTACGGCATAAGCTTCGCGGAAACCGGAACGTTGCGGTCGGTTGCATTCTCGGTAATCACGCAGTCGAGTTTGAACCGGCTGCCCGGCTTCGCCTTTACCCATTGCGCGCCGATGATTGGCGTCGCGAAGACATTGGGCACCGGTCCCTTGGTGAAATCGACCTTGCCGACCATCGACGGCGTGTCCAGCTTGCTCAAAGCCTGCGCCACCGCCGCCTTGTCCTTCGGATTTCCGCTCGCGCGCAGCGCCGCGAACCCAACGTCCAACAGCGACATCGAGGCGCCGAGCTGCTGCGTCCATTGCTTGCCGGCCGATTTCTCGTAACCCTCGATCAGTTCGTGGCCGCTGATGCCGGTCAGTGGCGACTTGTACGGGAAGTCCGGGTGCCAATAGACCGCCGTGGCGAGCGTCGGGCCGAGCGAGCCGACCGCCTCCACCTGCGAGGGGAACAGGCCGGTCTTGGCGATCTGCGCGATCTTCACCATGCGCGTGTAGCCCTGCTGCGCCGCCTGCCGCCAGAACGTCGCGAAGTCGGGCGGGATCGGGAAGGTGTTGAAGATTTCGCAGCGGTTCTGCTTGAACAGCGCGATCTGCGCCGAATAGTCGGTGGTGCCGTCCTCGTACGGTCCGGGATCGACGATGGTGAAGCCGCCCTTTGCCAGCAACGGCGCCAGATGCGCGCGGATCGCATTGCCGTCGGCATCGTTGGGATACATCACGCCGACCTTCTTGTTGGTCGGCAGCAACGACCACTGCGACAGATAGGACGTCGCGAACTGCCCGGTGCCGAACGAGAACAGATAGGTCCAACGGAACGGCGACGGCTGGCCCGGCTTGGCGCCGCGGCCGAAATAGAACGCCTCCCACGGCATGACCGTCGAAAGCGAGGGCACGCCCGCCGCCTCGCAGGCGTCGGCAACCGGGTTGACCACCTCGGGCGTGGAGGTGGACAGGATCATGTCAACGCCTGCATCGTTGATGAGGCTTTTGGCCATCTGGCCGGCGCGCGCCGGGTCGGACTGGGTGTCGCGGTCGAGGATCTGGACCGCGTAGGTCTTGCCGTTCACCGGCAGCCCGTTGGCCAGCGCCTTGCGCGCCTCCTGCAGCACGTAGCCGTCGGTCTCGCCGAAGCCGGCCAGCGCGCCGGAGCGTGGGCTGACGAAGCCGATCTTCAGCGTCCCGCTCGCCTGCGCGCGCCCCCGGGACCCGGACGCCAGCAGCAGCCCTCCCGCACCGGCTGCCGTCATCAATCCACGTCGGGTCACGTCCCACATAGGCGCTTGTTTCGGAGTCGTCATCTCGTTGCCTCCCCTGCCGCTTGGCTTCGGCTGTGCCCGATCCGGGGCGGCTTGGCAACAGGCTTACTGCGCCGGGAGCGTGATCCCGACATGCCGCGCCGGACGGGTGGCATGGCCGCAACGACCGTACGCGCCGGCGCAGATTTTCGGCCGGCGGGAATGCGGCAACGCGGCCGGCGCCGCGGCATCCGGTGCCGGCGGCAACTTCCCTGGCCGGCGGCTAGCGACGCCTGCGCGGGAAGGCAACCTCCAGCTCCTCGTGGATCTCCTGCAGGTCGTCGTCGGAAAGCGGGCAAAGCGCCTGCACGGCCTGCCGCAGATTGTCGTATTCGCCCACCGGCATGAGCGTGTCCTCGCCCTGACCACGCGCCCGCCGCTCCACCAGCACGCGCACGCCCGGCCGGCTGATGAAGAACATGGGTTCATCCGAGCCGGGCGGAATGACGCTGACCAGCTCCGTCATCCCTTGACGGTCCAATACGATCCGCCACCCGTCGATGCCCGGCGCCCGCTTGCTCCACCCCTGGGCAAACGCCACATCCGAGGGATGAAAACAGGGCGTCACCAATGCAATTTTTCCGTAAGCTGGCACCGCCGTCCTCGCCGACTGCGTTCATGTTTTCGGGGTTCTACAAATTCCTGCGATGGAAATCCAGCATCTTTTCGAGTACCAACCTAAACCTGTTCGCTTTAACGAAGGATTAGCGCTCGCTGCACGCCACTCGACGTCCGCACGAGCGCTGCCATCTGCTGCGGCTGAGGTGATCGCATGTCCCAGAGCCTGCTCCGCCCGTCACCGGTCCTGTTCGTGCCGCAGAAGCAGCCACCGCGCCCGGCGACGCGCCGCCTCGCCGTGGTGTCGGAGTTCGAACCCAGCGGCGACCAGCCGACCGCGATCCGCGACCTCGTCGCCGGCGTCGAGGGCGGCGAGCGGGACCAGGTGCTGCTCGGCGTCACCGGCTCGGGCAAGACCTTCACGATGGCCAAGGTGATCGAGGCGGTGCAGAAGCCGACGCTGATCCTGGCACCGAACAAGACGCTCGCCGCGCAGCTCTACGGCGAAATGAGGGCGTTTTTCCCGGGCAACGCGGTCGAGTATTTCGTCAGCTACTACGACTACTATCAGCCGGAAGCCTATGTCCCGCGCACCGACACGTATATCGAGAAGGACGCCCAGATCAACGAGCAGATCGACCGCATGCGCCATGCTGCGACGCAGGCGCTGCTGGAACGGAACGACGTCATCATCGTCGCGTCCGTCTCCTGCATCTACGGCATCGGCTCGGTCGAGACCTATGCCAAGATGGTGGTGCGGCTGCAGGCCGGCGGGCGCATCGACCGCGACCAACTGGCGCGTGCGCTGGTCGATCTGCAGTACCGCCGCAACGACGCCGGGTTCCTGCGCGGCACCTTCCGCCTGCGCGGCGAGACCGTCGATATCTATCCGAGCCACTACGAGGATCGCGCCTGGCGCGTCAGCCTGTTCGGCGACGAGATCGACGGCATCAGCGAGTTCGACCCGCTGACCGGCGAAGTCACCGCGAAGCTGGACGCGATCACCGTCTATGCCAACAGTCACTACGTCACGCCGCGCCCGACGCTCACCCAGGCGATCGGCCAGATCAAGCAGGAACTGAAGGCGCGACTGGCCGAGTTCGAGCGCGACGGCAAGCCGCTGGAGGCGGAGCGGCTGTTGCAGCGCACGACCTTCGATATCGAGATGATGGAGACCACCGGCTCCTGTAAAGGCATCGAGAACTACTCGCGCTATCTGTCCGGCCGCAACCCCGGCGAGCCGCCGCCGACGCTGTTCGAGTATCTGCCGGAGAACGCGCTGCTGATCGTGGACGAAAGCCACGTCACGGTGCCGCAGATCGGCGGCATGGCGCGCGGCGACCATGCGCGCAAGGCGATCCTGGCGGAATTCGGCTTCCGCCTGCCCTCGTGCATCGACAACCGGCCGCTCAGGTTCGAGGAATGGGACCGCTTCCGTCCGCCGACGCTGTTCGTCAGTGCGACGCCCGGCCCGTGGGAGATCGCGCGCACGCAAGGCGTGTTCGCCGAACAGGTGATCCGCCCCACCGGCCTGATCGACCCGGAGACGGAAATCCGCCCGGTCGAGCGGCAGGTCGATGACCTGCTGGCGGAATGCCGCACGATGGCCGAACGCGGCGCCCGCGTGCTCGTCACCACGCTGACCAAGCGCATGGCAGAGGATTTGACCGAATATCTCGGCGAGAACGGCGTGAAGGTGCGTTACCTGCACTCCGACATCGACACGCTGGAGCGGATCGAAATCATCCGCGACCTCAGGCTCGGCGTGTTCGACGTACTGGTCGGCATCAACCTGCTGCGCGAGGGGCTGGACATCCCGGAATGCGCGCTGGTGGCGATCCTGGATGCCGACAAGGAAGGCTTCCTGCGCTCGCAGACCTCGCTGATCCAGACCATCGGCCGCGCCGCGCGCAACGTCGATGGCCGCGTCATCCTCTATGCCGACACGATGACGGCGAGCCTGCGCTTCGCGATCGAGGAGACGGCACGGCGGCGCGACAAGCAGCGCGCCTGGAACACGGCCCACGGCATCACGCCGCAATCGGTCCGCAAGCAGATCGGCCGCGTGCTGGAAAGCGTGTTCGAGCAGGATTACGTCACCGTCGCGCCGGTCGCCGACACCAAGGCGGCGGAGTTCGTCGGCAAGGACCTGAAAGCGTCGATCGCCGAACTGGAGAAGCGCATGCGCGCCGCCGCGGCCGATCTGGAGTTCGAGGAAGCGGCGCGACTGCGTGA
>JAJZVE010000087.1 GCA_021845835.1 Pseudomonadota bacterium
CGCTGCTGCTGGTCGGCCTTGCCCTGGGTTGCTGGTCCGCGTGGCGATGGATGCATGGGCGATGATCGCGAACACCGGCTTCCTCGCCATTGGCCTGATCGCGGGCACGTTGCACTTCGCGCTGCTGCGATGCAACACGATGCTCTACCTGCGCCCCGGCAGCGCGGTGCAGGCCGCGATAGTGCAATTGCTCCGGCTCGGCGCGCTGGCCGGCGTGCTGACGCTGGCTGCCCGGCTCGGCGCACTGCCGCTGCTGCTCGCGGCCCTCGGCTCGCTGCTCGCCCGTCCGTTGGTCATACGCTGGATGGCGCCCGAACCGTGACCGGATCGCCATTGGAGCTGTCGGTCGCGTTTCGCCTCGGCCCGGTCGCCATCACCACGCCTGTGCTGGTGACCTGGGCGATCATGCTGCTGCTTGCAGGCGGCAGTTGGCTGCTCACACGCCGGCTTTCCGTGGCCGCCTCGCGCCAGCAGGCGGCCGTCGAGCTTCTCGTCGATGCCATCGCGGCGCAGATCCGCGACACGATGCGCGTGGAACCAACGCCCTATCTGCCGCTGATCGGCACGCTCTTCCTGTTCATCTTCGTCGCCAACTGGTCATCCCTGGTGCCTGGAATCGAGCCGCCGACCGCGCATCTGGAGACCGACGCCGCGCTGGCGCTGATCGTCTTTTTTGCCGTTGCGTATTTCGGCATCCGGTCCCGCGGCCTCGCGGGATATCTGGCGACGTTCGCCGAGCCAACCCTGCTGATGATCCCGCTCAATCTGGTCGAAACGATCACGCGCACGTTCTCTCTGGTCGTGCGGCTGTTCGGCAACGTGATGAGTGGCGTCTTCGTCATCGGCATCGTGCTGTCGCTTGTCGGGCTGCTGGTGCCGGTGCCGCTGATGGCACTCGACCTGCTTACCGGCGCGGTGCAGGCCTACATCTTTAGCGTGCTCGCCATGGTCTTCATTGCGGGGGGCCTCGGCGACGATGTGACGACGGGAACCGCGCCGACACACGATGGAAAGGCGGCCGCACCATGAATCTGATCCAGATCGCGAGCATCCTGGGTGCCGCCCTGGCGGTGTCGTTCGGTGCGATCGGCCCCGCCCTCGGCGAGGGGCGTGCGGTCGCCGCCGCCATGGACGCGATCGCACGGCAACCGGAGGCCGCCAACACGCTGTCGCGGACCCTGTTCGTCGGTCTTGCGATGATCGAGACGATGGCGATCTACTGCCTCGTCATTGCCCTGTTGCTGCTGTTCGCCAACCCGTTCGTGCACTGATGCGCTTCGACTGGTCCACTCTGGCGCTGCAGACGGTCAACGTCCTGGTATTGCTGTGGCTGCTGCGCAAGTTCCTGTTCCGCCCGGTCATGGCGATCATCGCCACGCGCAAGGCTGCCGCCGACAAGCTGCTTGCCGACGCGGCGGCAGTGCGCGAGCAGGCGCACGCCGAGGTGGACGAGATCCGTCGGCGGAAGGATGCGCTGGCGAAAGAAGGCGCTCGCATCCTTGTCGATGCGCGCGTGACCGCCGAGTCCGAACGGACCGGCATCCTCGTGCAGGCGAACAGCGATGCCGCGCAGGCACGCGACGCGGCGCTCGCCAGCATCGCAAGGGAGCGCAGCGAGATGCAGCGCATGTTGCAGGCAGAGGCGCGGCGTCTTGCCGTCACCATCGCATCGCGTCTGCTTGGCCGTGTGTCGACGGAGGTGGTCGATGCCGCGCTGCTGCAGTCACTCGTCGCCCGGCTCGCTGCCCTGACGCCGGACGAACGCCGCGCTTTGATGGATCCCGCCTCGGACCTGGAGGTCGTCACCGCCGCGCCGCTCGATGAGAGCAGCCGCGCCACTTGGTCGGAGATGCTGACGCGCGGCCTGCGAGCATCTCCGATCCTGCGCTTTGCGACCGATCCATCGCTGATCGCGGGGGTCGAGCTGCGCGGCCCGCACGCGCAGTTGCGGAACAGTTGGCAGGCGGATCTCGACCGGATCGCGCAGGAGTTGGGCCGGGATGACGAACGACTCGCCGTGGTTTGAGCAGGCGGCAGGCTGCGTCGCGGGCGTCGCGCTCGGCCCGGTGATGGAGGAGTTCGGCCGCGTGAACAGCGTCGGCGACGGCGTCGCGATGATCAGCGGCCTGCTCTCGGCAAGGCTGGACGAACTGCTTCGGCTGGAGCGCGGCCAACTTGGTTTCGTGCAGACGCTTGACCGCGACGAGATCGGTTGCGTGCTGCTCGATGATGCCGAAGCTGTCGAGGCGGGCGATCGGGTGCAAGGCACCGGCGAGGTGATCCGAGCGCCCGTCGGTCCCGCCTTGCTGGGACGGATCGTCGATCCTCTGGGACGGCCGCTGGACGGCGGCCCCCCGATCGAGGTCGCGGCGCACGACCCTATCGAGGTGCCGGCACCGTCCATCGCCGAACGTGATCTGGTCACGCAACCCGTCCGGACCGGAATCCTGGCCGTCGACGCCCTGTTCGCGCTCGGCCGCGGCCAGCGCCAGCTGATCATCGGCGATCGCAGCACCGGCAAGACGGCGATCGCGATCGATACGATCATCAACCAGCGCACGTCCGACCTGATTTGCGTCTATGTCGGCATCGGGCAGAAATCATCCGCTGTCGCCCGCGCCATCGACGCCGTGCGCAGGCATGGTGCCATCGACAGATGCATTTTCGTTGTCGCTTCGCCGACGGCGTCGCCGGGCCTGCAATGGATCGCGCCGTTCGCCGCGATGACGATGGCGGAGCATTTCCGCGACCGCGGCCAGCACGCGCTGATAGTCATTGACGACCTGGGCAAGCACGCGGCCACGCATCGCGAGATTGCGCTGCTGACGCACCAGCCGCCCGGACGCGAAGCCTACCCCGGCGACATCTTCCACCTGCATGCACGCCTGCTGGAACGTGCGGCGAAGCTGTCGGCGGGCAGGGGCAGCGGGTCGCTGACGGCGCTGCCAATCGCGGAAACCGATGCCGGCAACCTGAGTGCCTACATCCCGACCAACCTGATTTCCATCACCGACGGTCAACTGGTACTGAGCGCGCGGCTGTTCCAGGAGGGCCAGAAGCCCGCGATCGACATCGGGACCAGTGTCAGCCGCGTCGGCGGCAAGACACAGGCACCGGCGCTGCGCGAGGTCGCCGGCACGATGCGGCTTGAATACGCCCAGTTCCTGGAACTGGAGATGTTCTCCCGCTTCGGCGGCGTTTCGGATGCGCGCGTGACGGCGCAACTCGCGCGCGGGACGCGCCTGCGCGCACTGCTGTCGCAGCCGCAATATGCGCCACTTCGCCTCGCCGACGAGGTTGCGCTGGCGATGGCGCTGCGTGACGGTCTGCTCGACGCGGTCGCGCCGGATAGGATTGCTGCATTCCGCGCGGCACTCGCAGCCTGGCTCGATCGGGATGCCGAGGCCGCCGTGCGGATGATTGAAGTCGAAGGACGACTTGACGCAACGCACCGCGCTCTCCTCGCGACCGCTCTGCGCAGCCTGGCCGGGCAGTACGCGTCCGCGGACCACGTGCCGTGACCGAGCGATTCGCGGAGACGGCGCAGCGCCTGGAGAGTTTGCGTCAGTTGGATGCCGTGGTGACGGCCATGCGCGGCATCGCTGCGAGCCGCGCGCAGCACGCGCACGGGTTGCTGCCGGGCATTCGCGCCTATGCATCAGTGATCGGCCACGCCATCGGCCAGGCGCTCGCGCTGGCACCGGCGGCGGACCATGGACCGAGCCGGGCGGCCCGTCGGACGGCCGTGGTTCTGTTCGGTGCCGAGCAAGGCTTTGCCGGCGCTTTCAGCGATCGGGTGTTGGCGGCACTCGATGGTGCGCCGCAGCCGTTCGACCTTTTTCTGATCGGCACGCGCGGCGCGATGTTCGCCGGCGAGCGGCACGTCAAGCCGGCATGGCACGCGGCGATGGTGCCGCATGCGAGCCTCGTCACGACGCTGGCCGGACGGATCGCGGAGGCGCTCTATGCATGGCTTTCGGACCATGGCGCCCAGCGCGTTGACGTCATCGTGCCGACCTGGTCGTCCGCCAGCGGCGTGCTTGCCACGCGCCGGGCGCTGCTGCCGTTCGACTTCCGCCGCTTTGCCGTGCCTGTGTGCGGGCAGGCGCCGCTGATCACCTTGCCGCCCAGGCTGCTGCTCGCACGGCTTGCGGAGGAGTATGTCTTTGCCGAACTCTGCGACGCGGCGCTGACCGCCTTCGCGGCGGAGAACGAGGCTCGGGTAGCGGCCATGCTGGCGGCCAAAAGCAACCTTGAGACCATGCAGTCGGAGGTGCAGTCACTCGCACGACAGCTCCGGCAGGAGGAGATCACGGCGGAGGTCGTCGAGTTGGCCAGTGGCGCCGGTGCGCGGACTCGGGCGCCCGGGACGGCGCCCTGAACGTGCCATGAGCGGTCCCGTCCCTGGCGCCTCGTTCGGCACGGCCCTGGTAACGCCACGCGCGCTCGATCCTGGCATGGGGATGGCCGTTGCCCGGCGGACCGTGTTCCGGCCAGAGGACGCTGAGGATTTCGGCCGTGTGGCCGACCGTGTCGCGGCTGGCAATGTCTCCCTTCTCGGCGGCGCGCCGACGGCCCCGATCGACCGGAAGCGTGCTGTCGAGCGGGCGCGGTTGCGCAATGCTGTCGCCACGGGCGCGCTGCTCACGTCGGGGCGACACCTACAGCACGGCGATGCGGACCAGGTCAGGCGCAACATCGAGGTGTTCACCAACTGCGCCACCGCCATCACGTCCTTCGCCAAGTTCTATCTGCTGCTGAACGGCAGCGGCGTGGGTCGCGCCTATGACGACGATCTGGTGGTCGTGGACTGGGCCGACGCTCCGACCCTGCTTCTCCATCTTTCGCATGGACACCCCGACTACCCGAAGGACGCCGCCAGCTTGCGCCGCTTCGCCATGGATCTTGGCATTGACGGCGCCGAGGCCGATTTTCGCGACTTGCTGGCACGCGAGATGCTGCCCTGCCCCGACTTGGCGCTCCAAGGCGCTGTTCGCCACGAGGTCCAGGATAGTCGGGAGGGGTGGGCGAAAGCGGTGGAGATTCTGGAGGCGATGGCTTTTCGACGGGAACGCCACAGGACGCTGCTGCTCGACCTCTCGGCTATCCGCCCGCGTGGCGCGCCGATTGTCGGCATGCAGGGGCGGCCGGCTCCTGGGCCGCTGTCGCTGCTGCGCGCCTTCCTGCACCTGCGCCAGCAGGTGATCGCGCCGGCCCGCGCCCGAAACAGCTCTGGCGTCGAGCTGCAGCCGTGGGAGCAGGCGCTGCGCGTGGACCACATTTTCTCCGTCGAGGTGCAAGGCGGCGGCGCCCGCCGCGCCGCCCGCATGGCAACCAAGAGCTGGCGCGACCCTGGGACGCTGCGCTTCGTGCGGCTGAAAGCGGAGGGTGGCCTGTGGACCGCCAACCACTCCGTGATGGTGGACCGCGAATTCTGGGTTCGGGTCGCCACCGGCCGGCGCGGGGAAGGGCTCGATGACCCCGAAACGCGCCACGCCGTCGCGGTGTTCGACGAGGCAACACGCTGCGCCTGGACGAATGGCGAACCGGGCTTCATCAACGGCGACCTCCTGGAGGACTACCGGACCGGCTCGGCCTGGCGGAAGCCGGTGAGCGACGACGGCAGCGACTGCCGCAGCCTGCGCTACCGTGTGGACCACGCGGCTGGCCTGCTTGCGGACGTCTCGCGGCGCGCTGCGCGGACCCGCTTCCCGGTCACCACCAATCCGTGCGGCGAGGTCGTGTTGCACGTCACCGGCGGCTACTGCGTCGTTGCTGATTTCGCCCCACTGCTGGCGTGCCCGGTGGACCTGGAGCAGGTGACGCCAGGTGCAGTGGCGGAGGAGGCAGCCACGCTATGGGACATGCGGGTCGAGGATGCGGTGCGACTCGGGGTACGGTTCTTGATCCGCGTCAACCTGATGGATGCGTTCTACGGACGCGAGGTGCGGCGCACCAACCGCATCGGAATCGGGCCTACAGGCCTGCATGAATGGGCGTGGATACGCTTCGGTCTGGCGTTTCGCGACCTGCTGGACGAGGCGCGGGCAGCGCCATTCTGGGGGATGCTGGCGCGCCTGTCCGCCGCGGCGAAGGAGGAGGCGCTGGCCTACGCGGCGGAACTGGGTCTCGCCCCGCCGCTGACCGTCACCACCGTCAAGCCGGCGGGCACCACTTCCAAGCTGTTCGCACTGACCGAGGGTGCGCATCTGCCGGCACGGCGGCAATACCTGCGCTGGGTGCAGTTCCGTGGCGAGCGGGACGCGGACGGCGGCTGGCGGTCGGGCAGCGATCCGTTGCTGGCCGAGTACGCGGGGCGCGGCTACCCGGTACGGGCGCTTGCGACCTTTCCCGGCATGAGCGCGATCGGGTTCCCGGCGCTGCCGCTCGCCCTGCGCCTCGGGTTCGGCACGCGTCTGGTGACGGCAGCCGAAGCGACGCCCGAGGAGCAGTATGCCTGGCTGCGGCTGCTGGAGCGGCACTGGATCGGCGCCGGACGCGGCAACCAGGTGAGCTACACGCTGAAGCTTGCCGCGGACCGCTATGACCTGGAGGCGTTCCGGGCGATCCTGCTCGCCCACCAGCCGCAGGTGCGCGGCTGCACGGTGCTGCCGGTCCGAGCAAACGACACCCTTGGCCACGAATACCTGCCGGAGGAGGACGTGGACGAAGCACGTTTCGCCGCCCTGTTGGCCGGCATCAGCGATCCCTGGCTGCATGAGGCGATCGACCCGGCCTGGCTGGAATGCGAGCGCGGACTCTGTTCGCCCTGAGCCGCCTACCGTGGTCGCAGCACGGCCTTCAGTTCCGGCCATGAGCGGGTGTTGAGGACGTCCCCGGGTTCCAGCCAGCCCCGCCGCGCCACGTCCACGCCGTAGCGCATGAACGCCAGTTCGTCCACGCCGTGCGAATCTGTCGAAATCGCAAGCTTGACGCCCGCATCCCTGGCAAGCCGACAGAACGTGTCTGGCAGATCGAGCCGGTCTGGCTGCGCGTTGATCTCAAAATGACAGTCATGCTCGCAGGAGGCCCGAAACAAACGTGCAAAGTCCAGGTCGCAAGGAGGACGCTGGTTGAGCAGCCGGCCGGTCGGGTGGGCGATGATGTCCAGATACCGGCTGTCCATCGCCCGCAGCAAACGGTCGGTCTGGCGCGCCTTCGGGAACTCGAAATGCGAATGAATCGAGCCGACGACCAGATCGAGCTCCTTTAGCACCGCATCCGGCAAGTCCAACCTGCCGTCCTCCAGAATGTCCACCTCGATTGAAGCGAGGATGACGCAACCAGAAGGTTTCTCGTTGAGGCGACGGATCTCGTTGACCTGGCGCATCAGCCCGCGCGGCCCAAGGCCGTGCGCCATCGCCAGGCGGCGGCTATGGTCGGTGATGGCGAGATAGGCGTAGCCCCGCTCGCGTGCCGCCTCCGCCATCGCAGTGAGCGTCGCACGGCCGTCCGTGGCTCTGGTGTGTGCGTGCAGATCGCCGCGGATGTCGGCAAGGGCGACCAGTCGCGGCAGGCCTGCCTGCTGTGCCGCCACGATTTCACCGTGGTCTTCCCGCAATTCCGGAGGAATGAATGGCAGGCCAAGGCGAGCATAAACTTCCGCCTCCGTCCCTCCTGCAATCCGCCGGCTTCCCTCGAACAGGCCGTATTCGTTGAGCTTCCAGCCCTTCGCCACGGCGATCCGCCGCAGCGCGATGTTGTGCGCCTTGGAGCCGGTGAAATAGATCAGGGCAGCACCGTAGCTGGCTGGCGGCACCGCGCGCAGATCGAGCCGCAAATTGTGTCGAAGCGTCACGCTGGCCCGGGTCGGTCCGTGCTCGATGACTTGCACCACCTCTTCGTCGTGCAGGAAATGCTCCATCGCCGCGAGTGCCGCCCGGCTGCTCATGACGAAGTCAAGATCGCCGACCGTTTCGCAGCGACGGCGATAACTCCCGGCCACCTCGGCAGCCAGCACGTCCGGCGCCTGCCGGAGTCGCCCGAGCAGCGGTTCAGCAACCTGTTCGGCCTGGCGCAGCCTGACCCGTTGTGGCTGCTCTCCGCGCTCAGCAATGGCCTGCAGGATCCTGGCCTCGATCGCTGCGCCGAAGCGAGGCAGGTCACGCAGCTTTCCAGTGCGCGCCGCTGCCGCCAGTCCAGTGATATCACTGACACCGAGTTGCTCGTGCAACACATGCACGCGCTTCGGGCCCAAACCGGGAATGGCAAGAAGAGCAGTGATGCCGGGCGGAACCTCCCGCTCCAACTCGTCAAGCACCGGCAGGTGCTGGCCGGCGGCGAGTGTGCCGATCTTTTCGGCCAGGTCTTTGCCGATCCCAGGCAAATCGTCGAGATCCTCGCCTGCTGCAAGCATCTCGCTCACGCCGCGCGGCAGCGTGTCCACGGTCCTGGCGGCCCGCCGGTAGGCGCGGATGCGGAACTGGTTGGCGCCCTCTATGTCCAACAGATCCGCAATCTTGTCCAGTTCGCGGGCGATGTCCGCGTTCGCAACCGCCGTCAAGCTTCCCTCCCCGAGTCGCGCGGACGCATAGCCCGGATCTGCCGGCATACGGCGACAAGACCCTCTCTGGCCGCTGGCGGCATTGACGTGCGTCAAGATATTCCCAGCGTCTTGGGGAGCTTGATCGCGATCAATGCGAGGACCCGCAGAGCTGTCCCAGATACTCGAATGGGACGCCGACAATGACAGCCAACGAAAGCCATAGTGTCCGCGCGCTTCTCTCCTCGCACCGTGGCAAGGCGTTGCTCGGTCTGCCTGCCGCGACGCCACACGGGATCGTGTTGTTCGTGCACGGCAGCGGCTCCAGTCGCCACAGGCCATGCAACGTTTTCCTCGCCGCGCCCCCGCAGCGCGCCGGCTTCGCCACCCTGCTGTACGATCTCCTCGCCGGGCGCGAAGCCGCTGACCGCACGAATGTCTTTGACATCGCACTCCTCTCCAGACGGTTCACTGAGGCGGTGGACTGGACCGCGGACGGCGCCGTCGGGCGTCGACCGTCGCTCGGGTTCTTAAGTGCCAACACTGGCGTTGCCGCCACCCTGATGGCCGCCTCAGGGCGCCAGCTTGTTCACACTGCCGTGGGCCGCGGCGGGCGGCCCGACCTTGCAGGCGAGGCACTCGTTCACGTCGAGGCCCTTACGCTGCTGATTATCGGCAGTGATGATTCCGACGTCCCGGCAGTCGATCGCCTCCCAAGTTGCCTGATGCATTGCGGCGCTGGAGGAGCTGGTGAAATCGGCGCTAGATTGGTTCCGGCAGCATATCACGGGAACCCCAGAGGAGGCACGGGATGTTATTCGCGGATCGGCGTGAGGCCGGACGGCTGCTCGCCACAAAGCTGCGTGCCAAACATTACCAAAGCCCGGTTGTGCTCGCATTGCCGCGCGGTGGTGTGCCGGTAGCATTCGAGATCGCCAGCGCCTTGGCGGCACCGCTTGATCTCCTGCTCGTCCGCAAGATCGGTGCACCAGGCCAGGAGGAGTTGGCGATCGGCGCCGTCGCGGATGGCGGGCAGCCGGAACTGGTGATCGACCCGCAGCTCATTGCCTACCTGCGCATTTCGCAGGAGCAACTCGATAAGATGAAAGCCGATGCGCTGCAGGAAATCGAACGGCGACGGCACGTCTACCTCAAAAAGCGAGAACCCATTGATGTCCGCGCGCGGACGGCGATTATCGTTGACGACGGCCTCGCGACGGGCGCGACCATGCGCGCCGCCCTGCGTGCCACGCGGCGCCGTAAACCCGCGCGACTTGTGCTTGCCGTCCCAATTGCATCGGCGGATGCACTTGATCGCATGATGAGTGAGGCCGACGAGACCGTGTGCCTGGACCGGGCCGCAGACTTCTTCGGGGTCGGGCAGTTCTATCGCAGCTTCGCGCAGTTGCGTGACGAGGAGGTGACGGCACTGCTCGACCGGGCATGGAGCCTACCCGTCCCAACCCGAGCCTAGCGGGGCGATCCGATGGAACGCCGTCCGCTGTCCGTCTTCGGCCTGCACGGAACCCGCGACCTTGCGGAGCGTGTAGGCGAACGGCTGAACGTCAAGCTTGCGACGCACGAGGAGAGGAATTTCGAGGACGGCGAACACAAGGCACGTCCGCTTCAGGATGTGCGCGGCCACGATACCTATGTGCTGCACTCGCTTCATGGTGACGACAATGAGACCGCCAACGATAAGCTATGCCGGCTGCTGTTCTTCTGCGGTACATTGAAGGACGCCGGCGCGGAGCGTGTCACTGCAGTTGTTCCTTACCTCTGCTATGCTCGCAAAGACCGCCGGACCAAGCCGAACGACCCAATCACCACCCGCTACGTGGCAGCGATGTTCGAGGCGGTCGGGATCCACCGCGTGATCGTTTTAGAAGTGCACAACGCGGCCGCATTCGAAAACGCCTTCCGCTGCCCGACGTGGCACATCGAAGCCGCGCCGCTGCTGGCCGCGCACTTCGCGCCGCTGCTAGCAGATGCTCGTGTCGCCGCGGTCTCGCCCGATGCTGGCGGAGCGAAGCGGTCCGAACAATTCCGCCAATCTCTGGAGCAGCTGACCGGAAGAGATGTCGGCAGTGCTCATATGGAGAAATACCGCAGCGGTGGCGTCGTCAGCGGCACTCTGCTTGCGGGTGACGTACGCGGCAAGGTCGCCGTGATCATCGATGACCTGATCAGCACCGGCGGCACGTTGGTGCGGGCCGCGGAAGCTTGCCGCGCAGAGGGCGCGGTTCAAGTGTTCGCGGGCGCCGCGCACGGGCTGTTCGTCGATGGGGCGACCAAGCTGTTTGCAACGCCGGCGCTCGATGGCGTTACGGTGACCGATACAGTACCGCCGTTCCGTGTTCCCGCCGAGGCTGCTGCGCAGCGCCTGACAGTGCTCGACGCGAGCGATGCGATCGCGCATGCAATAGCAATATGGCACGCTGCGAACTGATGACTGGCCCGCTCGCCCGTCGTCCGTCTGGTGGCGAAGATCTCGGGGATACTACAGCTTTGCGGCACGCGGGACGGGAGAGAGATGCCATGACAGCCATCACCGATCAGGCTCCGTAGGCACCGGATCGCACTTCTTTGATCCAAAGAGCGGGTGTTGCTTGATCCGTGTCAACACACGGGCACGCCAAGGGAGCAATTCCTAGTGGGCGGCCGCGGCTGCCGGGCGCTGGGCGACGTTTGGCAGTGCAATGCTGGGAAAAGACCGGCTATGAGCGAAACCGTGACGCAGGCGGCGGCGAAGAAGGTAAAGAAGGAGCAGAAGAGCTCCGTT
>JAJZVE010000088.1 GCA_021845835.1 Pseudomonadota bacterium
ACATGTCAGAGTCCGATTCCTGCCGCGCAGCCTGGCCGCGCCGGGAATTGGGCTGTTGAAGCGATCTGGCCGACGCCCCGTGGGCGATCCCGGCGCTACCGCTGGCACAGCGCTGTGCGTCTGGCCTCCGCCGAGGCCGTCCCCACTCCTGTCTCGTTCGCCGCGCGGGATCCTGCGGGCCGGGCCCGCGACCAGTCTCTACCTGGACCTGGGTCGGTCGCTACCTGTGCCCGACGCCGGGCTCTCGTGCTGCGTTCGTCGGCCCTTGTGTCACCCGGTCGGGCGCCCTCACTATCCGACATGCGCGTGACACCGCTGCATGCAACGGGGTTGTTTCCGCGATCTCGCTCAACTACCTCAGCGCCGCCATGAGCGAACACCCCATGACCCACGACGAGACCAACCCGACTTCCGACCCGCGGACGCCGGAGGAGGTGATGGCCGCCGCCGCCCAGCGCATCGCCGCGCTGGAGACGGAGCGCGACGACTTCAAGGACCGCTGGCTGCGCGCCGAGGCCGAGACCGCCAATGTGCGCGCCCGCGCCAGGCGCGAGGTGGACGAGACGCGCCAGTTCGCGGTGCAGAAATTCGCCCGCGACGTGGTGGAGGCGGCCGAGAACATCCGCCGCGGCCTGGACAGCCTGCCGCCGCCGGCCGCCGGCGATCCCGAGGCCCTGACCCGCATGCGCGAGGGGTTCGAGGGCGTCGAGCGCAGCGTGCTGGCGCTGCTGGACCGCAACGGCATCAGGCGCGAGGACCCGACCGGCGCCTTGTTCGACCCCAATCTGCACCAGGCGATGGCCGAGCAGCCCACCGCCGAGCATCCGCCCGGCACCATCCTGCAGGCCTGGACCCCGGCGTGGACGCTGAACGGACGGCTGCTGCGGCCGGCGATGGTGGTGGTGGCCAGGGCCCCTGCCACGGCCGACGGCGGGGCGCGGGTGGATACCACGGCTTGACGAACGTCCTGCCCCTTTTCTGCGCACCGCGCCCTTGCCCCGGCGCATGGCGGTCAATACATCGAGGGCGCACAGTCTCACCTTAGGGACGAAGGCGGTGCCGAACCGGGCCGCCGGGTCCGCTGCACAGGAGAATATCATCGATGAGTAAAGTCATCGGCATCGACCTTGGCACCACCAACTCGTGCGTCGCGATCATGGAGGGCAAGGATGTCCGCGTGATCGAGAACAGCGAGGGTGCGCGGACGACGCCATCCATCGTCGCCTTCACCGACAGCGGCGAGCGGCTGGTCGGCCAGTCGGCCAAGCGCCAGGCCGTCACCAACCCGTCCAACACGATCTACGCCGTCAAGCGCCTGATCGGCCGCCGTTTCGATGATCCGATGGTGGCAAAGGACATCGCGCTGGTCCCCTACAAGATCGCGCGCGGCGACAACGGCGACGCCTGGGTCGAATCGAAGGGCGACAAATATTCGCCGAGCCAGATCAGCGCCTTCATCCTCGGCAAGATGAAGGACACCGCCGAGGCCTATCTCGGCGAGAAGGTGACGCAGGCGGTCATCACCGTCCCCGCCTACTTCAACGACGCGCAGCGTCAGGCGACCAAGGACGCCGGCCGCATCGCCGGCCTGGAGGTGCTGCGCATCATCAACGAGCCGACGGCGGCGGCGCTCGCCTACGGCATGGACAAGAAGAAGACTGGCACCATCGCGGTCTATGACCTCGGCGGCGGCACCTTCGACGTGTCCGTGCTGGAGATCGGCGACGGCGTGTTCGAGGTGAAGAGCACCAACGGCGACACCTTCCTCGGCGGCGAGGACTTCGACCAGCGCGTCATCGACTACCTGGCCGACGAATTCAGGCGCGAACAGGGCATCGACCTGCGCAAGGATCGCCTCGCGCTGCAGCGCCTGAAGGAAGCGGCGGAGAAGGCGAAGATCGAGCTGTCGTCCGCCAAGGAGACCGAGATCAACCTGCCGTTCATCACCGCCGACGCCTCCGGGCCGAAGCACCTGGTGATGAAGCTGACGCGGGCGAAGCTGGAGAGCCTGGTCGATGACCTGATCACGCGCACGCTCGACCCGTGCCGCGCCGCGCTGAAGGACGCCGGCGTGAAGGCCAGCGAGATCGACGAGGTCATCCTGGTCGGCGGCATGACGCGCATGCCCAGGGTCATCGACGCGGTCAAGACCTTCTTCGGGCGCGAGCCGGCGCGCAACGTCAACCCCGACGAGGTGGTGGCGATCGGTGCGGCGATCCAGGGCGCCGTCCTCAAGGGCGACGTGAAGGACGTGCTGCTGCTCGACGTGACGCCGCTGTCGCTCGGCATCGAGACGCTGGGTGGCGTGTTCACGCGGCTGATCGAGCGCAACACCACGATCCCGACCAAGAAGAGCCAGGTGTTCTCCACCGCCGACGACGGGCAGACCGCCGTCACCATCAAGGTGTTCCAGGGCGAGCGCGAGATGGCGGCGGACAACAAGCTGCTCGGCCAGTTCGACCTGATGGGCATCCCGCCCGCGCCGCGCGGCGTGCCGCAGATCGAGGTCACGTTCGACATCGACGCCAACGGCATCGTCTCCGTCCAGGCGAAGGACAAGGCGACCGGCAAGGAGCAGCAGATCCGCATCCAGGCGAGCGGCGGGCTGGGCGAGGCCGACATCCAGCGCATGGTCAAGGAAGCCGAGGCGAACGCCGAGGCCGACAAGAAGCGGCGCGAATTCGTCGAGGCGAAGAACCATGCCGACGCGCTGATCCATCAGGTCGAGAAGACGCTGAAGGAGAACGAAGGCAAGGTCGCGGCCGGCGACAAGGCGGACTGCGAGCAGGCGATCGCGGCGGCGCGCACGGCGATGGAGGGCAGCGACGCGGAGGCGCTGAAGGCGGCGACCGAGCGGCTCAGCCAGGCGGCGATGAAGATCGGCGAGGCGATGTACAAGGCCCAGCAGGCCGCGGGCGAGTCGGGTCCGCAGGGTCCCGGCGGCGGTGCGGCGCCGGGTGACGAGAAGGTCGTCGATGCCGAGTTCGAGGAAGTGGACGACAAGCGGAAAAAGTCCGCCTGACGCTGCCATGAGTTTGTGACCACCGATGCGCCCGCGCTTCGCAGGAAGGCGGGCGCATCGCTGTATTCGGCGCCAAGGTGAGGGCTGAGATGGCGAAGCAGGACTACTACGCCACGCTGGGGGTAGCCCGCGACGCAGGCGCGGATGATCTCAAACGCGCCTACCGCAAGCTGGCGATGCAGCACCACCCGGACCGCAATCCGGGCGACAAGCAGGCCGAGGCGACGTTCAAGGAGATCAACGAAGCCTACGACGTGCTGAAGGACGAGCAGAAGCGCGCCGCCTACGACCGCTACGGCCATGCCGCCTTCGAGCAGGGCGGCGGGGCGGCCGGCGGCTTCGATTTCGGCAGCGGCGGCATCGGCGACATCTTCGAGCAGATGTTCGGCGACTTCATGGGCGGTGGCGGCGGGCGCCGCGGCGGGCGCGGGCCGCGCGGCGGCGCCGATGTGCGCGCCGCGGTCGAGATCGAACTGACCGAGGCATTCACCGGCACCAAGGCCACGCTGCACGTGCCGACGCGCGCCAGGTGCGAGGCGTGCAACGGCAGCGGCTCGGAGAGCAAGGACCGCGGCGTCGAGACCTGCCCGACCTGCCACGGCGCCGGCAAGATGCACGCGCAGCAGGGCTTCTTCGTGGTCGAGCGCACCTGCCTGACCTGCGGCGGCCAGGGGCGGGTGATCCGCAACCCGTGCCGCATCTGCAGCGGCGCCGGCACGGTGCAGCGCGAGCGCACGCTGCAGGTGCCGATCCCGGCAGGTATCGAGGACGGCACGCGCATCCGGCTGGCGGGCGAGGGCGAGGCCGGCGGACCGGGCGCGCCGCCGGGCGACCTCTATGTGCATGTCGGCATCAGGCAGCACCCGATCTTCCAGCGCGAAGGCGCGATGGTGTTCTGCCGCGTGCCGGTGCGCATGACGCAGGCGGCGCTGGGGGCGGAGATCGAAGTGCCGGCGATCGACGGCACGCCGGCGCGGGTGAAGCTGCCGGCGGGCACGCAGACGGGCGCCCAGTTCCGGCTGCGCGGCAAAGGGTTCTCGGTGCTGCGCAGCACGCAGCGCGGCGACATGCTGATCCAGGTGCAGGTGGAGACGCCGCAGAACCTGACGCGCCGGCAGCGCGAACTGCTGGAGGAGTTCGAGGCCGAAGCGGACGGCAAGGGCAGCCCCGAGCACGAGGGCTTCTTCGCCCGCGCCAAGGAATTCTTCCACGGCCGCGGCTGACCGGGGCGATCGCAGTCTCGCACGGACGTGATCGCCGCCGCGGACGCTAAACCGGCGGGCGTGCAACTCTGGCGCGGAGAGCACGTTGGGCCTGTATTCGCGGCGCCGTCCCCCCACCTGCGCCGCGGACCGGGTGCCGGCGGCGCGGTCCGACGAACGGGCCGCGCCGCCACGGCGCTTGTGTACCGGCGGTTGCCGACGCAGACTCGGACGCATGGACAAGGGCATCGGAATCGCCGGAATCGCCGGTCGCATGGGCCGACTGCTGGCAGAGGAGGTCGCGGCGGCCGGCCTGCCGGTGGTCGGCGGCATCGACCGCGAGGGAACGGCACCGGACGGCGTGCGCCTGTTTCCCACCATCGCCGCACTGGCCGGCGCCTGCGACGTCGTGGTGGATTTCACGCACGCGAGCGCGGTCGCCGGGCACGCGGCGGCGCTGGCCGCTTCCGGCACGGCCTGGGTGCTCGGCACCACCGGCCTGTCGGCGGCCGACGATGCGGCGGTCGCGGCGGCGGCCGAGCGGATCGGCGTGGTGCAGGCGCCGAATTTTTCCCCCGGCGTGAACCTGGTGCTGGCGCTCGCCGAGCGCATGGCGGCGGCGCTGCCGGGCGACGCCTATGACGCCGAGATCGTGGAAATGCACCATCGCCAGAAGGTCGATGCCCCGTCCGGCACCGCGCTCGGCCTCGGCCAGGCGGTGGCGCGCGGGCGCGGCGTGGCGCTGGAAGTGGTGCGCGAGAGCGGGCGGGACGGGCACACCGGCCCGCGCAAGCCGGACGCCATCGGCTTCGCCGCGCTGCGCGGCGGGCAGGTCGTGGGCGACCACACCCTGATCTTCGCCGCCGCCGGCGAGCATATCGCGGTGACGCACCGCGCCTTCGACCGGCGCGTGTTCGCGACCGGGGCGGTGCGCGCGGCGCGCTGGGTGGCGGGTCGCCCGGCGGGCCGCTACTCCATGATGGACGTGCTGGGAATGCGATGACGCGCCGGGCGTCGCGGCGCTTGACCGGGGGGGCGGTTTTCCGCCATTGACCGGCGCCGGCCTGTTTTTTCCCTCCCTCTTTGCCAGTACGGGAAGCTAGATGCGCGACAAGGGCGAATTCCTGTTCACTTCCGAGTCGGTCTCGGAAGGCCATCCCGACAAGGTTGCGGACCGCATCAGCGACACGGTGCTGGACACGTTCCTGGCCGCCGATCCGTATGCGCGCGTCGCCTGCGAAACGCTGGTGACCACCAACCGGATCGTGCTGGCCGGCGAGACCCGCGGCCCCGACACGATCACGCCGGAACTGCTGGCCCACCAGGCGCGGCTCGCGGTGCATGACATCGGCTACGACCAGGAAGGCTTCTCCTGGAAGCACGCCAAGGTGGAAGTGCATCTGCACGCCCAGTCCTCCGACATCGCGCAGGGCGTCGATGCCGCCGGCAACAAGGACGAGGGCGCCGGCGACCAGGGCATCATGTTCGGCTACGCCTGCCGCGAGACGCCGCTGCTGATGCCGGCGCCGCTGTTCTACGCCCACCTGATCCTGCGCCGGATCAGCGAGCTGCGGCGCATCCACGACATCTCGGTCGCCGGCCTGCTGCCGGACGCGAAGAGCCAGGTGACGCTGCGCTACGTCGATGGCCAGCCGGTCGGCGCCACCAGCGTCGTGGTCTCCACCCAGCATGCCGAGCATCTGAGCCAGGAGCAGGTGCGCGAGATGGTGCTGCCGATCATCCGCACCAGCCTGCCGGACGGCTGGATGCCGTCGGCGCGCGATATCTATGTCAATCCGACCGGCAAGTTCGTGATCGGCGGCCCGGACGGCGATTGCGGGCTGACCGGGCGGAAGATCATCGTCGATACCTATGGCGGCGCGGCGCCGCACGGCGGCGGCGCGTTCAGCGGCAAGGATCCGACCAAGGTCGATCGCAGCGCCGCCTATGCCTGCCGGTATCTGGCGAAGAACGTGGTGGCGGCGGGGCTGGCCGATCACTGCACGCTGCAGCTCAGCTACGCCATCGGCGTGTCGCACCCGCTGTCCGTCTATGTCGATCTGCACGGCAACCCCTGCGACGTGGACCAGCTGAAGCTGGAGCGCACGCTGCGCGAGCTGGTGAACCTGTCGCCGCGCGGCATCCGCGAACACCTGCACCTCAATCGCCCGATCTATGCCGCCACCTCCGCCTACGGCCATTTCGGCCGCGAGCCGGACGAGGAACGCGGCACCTTCACCTGGGAGCGCACCGACCTCGTCACCGCGCTGCGCGCGGCGTTCCACCGCTGAGCGAGGCGGCAGGGCGCCGCCTCAGGCCGCCGCCCGACCGGCTGTACGGCCGCCCGCGCAGCCACCGGCTGCGCCCGCGGCAGGTGAAGCTGCTGGCCGAGACGCTGCCGCGGCTGCGCTTCGACGCGGCGGTGGCCGGAACACCGCGCGCCGCGTTTGCCGCGCCGGTCGGCGCGCTGTGGCTGGAAGTGGGCTTCGGCGGCGGCGAGCATGCGCTGGCGCAGGCGGCGGCGCACCCCGATGTCGGCCTGATCGCCTGCGAGGTGTTCGAGAACGGCCTCTGTTCGCTGCTGTCCCGGCTGGTGCCGGAGGGTGGCGAGGCGACGGCGCCGCTGCCGGCGAACCTGCGCGTGTGGGACCAGGATGCGCGGGCGCTGCTGCGGCAGTTGCCGGATGCGTGCCTCGATCGGCTGTTCCTGCTGTTCCCCGATCCCTGGCCGAAGACGCGGCACGCCAGGCGCCGCTTCGTGCATCCGGCGCTGCTGCCCGGGATCGCGCGGGTGCTGCGGCCGGGCGCGGAATGGCGGATCGCGACCGACGATCCGACCTATCAGGCATGGGTGGCGGAGGTGTTTGCCGACCAGCCGTTCTTTGCCATTTCGCCGCCGGTGGAGGCGCGGCCGGAGGACTGGCCGGGGACGCGGTACGAGGCGAAGGCGATGGTGGCGGGGCGGGGCGTGTTCTACTGGAGATTGCACCGGCTGCGAGGTGGTGTGAGAACCTGATTCTCAGGTCGTGGATCATCGACGCAAACTTCCGAGGTTGGGTTCGGCTTATGATTACCTCCCACGAGATCCGCGGCGTGAAGCTCGAACAGGCTCCAGACTTCAAAAAGACACAGGAATTGCTGGCGCTTTTCGCCGACCTTCGTAAGACGCGAAGGCCGCTGAACTTGACGACGGACGAATTTGACAAGGTTCTTCGCTGGAAATTGTGTGGCCAGTATGGGAGAACAAAAAAACATCACGCTGGTAACAGCGACGAGTTGCTGCGGAACATCACGCAGTGTACTTTTTCTATCAGTCACGACGAGCGTGATTACAGACTTCAACTTCGGACTGGACTGCTCTGCGTGCTGCGCGGTGTCGGCGTTCCGGTTGCCTCGGCAATCCTGGCGCTCACACACCCGGAGGATTACGGCGTCATTGATGTCCGGGGGTGGCGCCAAGTGTTCGGCGGGAAGCGCACTCAGTTTTCCGTTTCGGATTATCTCCGGTACATGAAGGAGCTTTGGCGGTTGGCTGATGAACTCGGCCCCACTTGGTCGCCGCAAAAGGTCGATTACGCCATCTGGGTCTATGATGCACAGCACAGCGGCATTTAACCGGCAATGCAGGTTCCACGCGAGCAGCGATGTTCGCCTTGCTCTCGTGGGTGAACGCGGGCAGTGATTTGCGATGCGCGGACGCTCCTCGATTGCCTATGGGACTACTACACGGACGAAGAAATCCGATGGTGGCTCTACGCGCCGCACCCGATGTTGAATGGCCAACACGCCGCCGATCTGATCGACGCCGGCCGTGCCGATGACATGGTCGGCGTCGTCAGGGCACTCGCTGAGGGGGCTTGCCTGTCGGCGACGCCCGATCGAAACAGATGCGGGGGAGTATGGGCGCCCGAAGATCGCGAGACATGGCGTTGCTCGCGAAGACAATGCGGCATCGCGAGCGGCGTTGCATTGTGCTATCATCGCCAGCACCGGGAGCGCGAGGCGGGAGAATGCCTGCAAGTATGTCGATCCGGAATCTGGATAATGAAACGGTCGCCCGTCTGAAGCGGCGCGCGGCCCGTCATGGCCGTTCCACCGAGGCGGAAGTGCGCGACATTCTTCGCCGTGCGCTCGATGCCGAGGCAGCGCCCGATTTCGACACCCTTGCCGCCGAACTGCGCGCACTCCTCGCCGGCCGCACGCACACACCCGCCGAGGAGTTGTTGCGGGAGGGTCGTGACGAGAGATGACCGGGCTGGTCATCGACGCCTCCGTCGCCATCAAATGGGCCGTACCGGAAACCGGAAGCGAGCAGGCGGTGGCGCTGCGGCGCCACGAGCTCGCCGCGCCCGAGTTGCTGATTGCCGAGTGTGCGAACGTGCTATGGAAGAAGGTCAAGCGCGGCCAGATCACCCGCGATGAGGCGCTGCTTGCGGCACGGCCGCTCGCGACGGTGGATGTGGAACTGGTGGCGATGCGTGCCGCCTTCGAGTCCGCCCTGCGTTGGGCCTGTACGCTCGACCATCCGGCCTACGACTGCGCCTATCTGGCGCTGGCGGAGGCGCGCGATCATCCGCTCGTCACAGCCGATGCCGCCCTGCAGCGGAAGGTCAGTGCCCTGTCCGCGGGCGCGGGGCGCGTGCGCGTTGTCCATCTGCTCGATATCGGAAAAAATGGGGAGATCAGAACCTGACGCAATGCGTCGTCCGCCCTTGCAACCGCCGCCAGGCATGCTAACCTACGGTGAAAATGATCTTCCGACTACGGAGGGTGGCCCTAACGGGCCGCCTTTTTTGTTTTGGACCCTGACCAACCACGCCACACCGGACTGGAAGCCCGCCTCGCCGGGATCGTCACGCCCATGCTGGACGGCATGGGGTACGAGCTGGTGCGTGTCGCTGTCTCCGGCCGTGACCGGCCGACCGTGCAGGTCATGGCCGACCGCGCCGACGGGGCGCCGATGACCGTCGAGGATTGCGAGGCGATCAGCCGCGCGCTCGGCGCCGTGATCGATGTCGCCGACCCGATGCCGGGCGAATGGACGCTGGAGGTCAGCTCCCCCGGCATCGATCGGCCGCTCACCCGCATCAAGGACTGGAACCGCTTCGCCGGCCACCTGGCGCGCGCCGAACTCGATCCGCCGCTCGACGGCCGCAGGCGGTTCTCCGGCATCGTGCTTGGCGCCGATGCCGACCACGCCCGCCTGCGCCTGGACGACGGCAGCGAGGTGACGCTGCCGCTCGCCTCGCTGCGGCGCGCCCGGCTGGTGCTGACCGACGCGCTGATCGCCGCCGCCGCAACCCCTCCCCGGACCAACTGAGAGGCTCTCGTCATGGATACCGCCATCGCCCGCCCCGAGCTGCTGCTGGTGGCCGACGCCGTCGCGCGCGAGAAATCGATCGATCGCGAGGAAGTGCTGGAAGCGATGGAGCAGGCCATCCAGAAGGCCGGCCGCGCCAAGTACGGGCACGAGAAGGACATCCGCGCCACCATCGACCGCAAGACCGGCGACGTGCGCCTGTCCCGATGGACCGAGGCGGTCGAGACGGTGGAGAACGAGGAGACGCAGATCCCCGTCCACATCGCGCGCAAGTTCAAGCCCGACATCAAGGTCGGCGAGCACCTGGTCGATCCGCTGCCGCCGATCGATTTCGGCCGCATCGCCGCCCAGACCGCCAAGCAGGTGATCGTGCAGCGGGTGCGCGAGTACGAGCGCAAGCGCCAGTACGACGAATTCAAGGACCGCGTCGGCGAAATCGTCAACGGCGTGGTCAAGCGCACCGAATACGGCAACCTGATGGTGGAAATCGGCCGCGCCGAGGCGCTGCTGCGCCGCGACGAGCTGATCCCGCGCGAAAGCTTCCGCAACAGCGACCGCGTGCGCGCCTATATCTACGATGTGCGCGAGGAGCCGCGCGGGCCGCAGATCTTCCTCTCGCGCACCCATCCCGGCTTCCTCGCCAAGCTGTTCGCGCAGGAAGTGCCGGAGATCTACGACGGCATCATCGAGATCAAGGCGGTCGCGCGCGACCCCGGCAGCCGCGCCAAGATGGCGGTGATCTCGCGCGATTCCTCGATCGACCCGGTCGGCGCCTGCGTCGGCATGCGCGGCTCGCGCGTGCAGGCCGTCGTGCAGGAGCTGCAGGGCGAGAAGATCGACATCATTCCGTGGTCGGCCAATACGGCGACCTTCGTGGTGAACGCGCTCGCGCCCGCCGAGGTGACCAAGGTGGTGATGGACGAGGAAGGCGGGCGCTGCGAAGTCGTCGTTCCCGATGAGCAGCTGTCGCTCGCGATCGGCCGCCGCGGCCAGAACGTGCGGCTGGCGAGCCAACTGACGCGCTGGGACATCGATATCCTCACCGAAGCCGAGGAGAGCGAGCGCCGCCAGGAGGAATTCCGCCGCCGTACCGGCCTGTTCGTCGAGGCGCTGGACGTGGACGACGTGATCGCCGGGCTGCTGGTCACCGAGGGCTTCAACACGATCGAGGAACTGGCCTTCACCCCTCCCGACGAGCTGGCCTCGATCGAGGGCTTCGACGAACAGGTGGCGGAGGAGCTGATCCGCCGCGCCGAGCAGTTCCTGGTGCGCCGCGACAACGAGCTGAACGACCGGCGCATCGCGCTCGGCGTCACCGACGACGTGGCGGCGATCGAAACGCTGACGCCGGCGATGCTGGTGGCGCTGGGCGAGAAGGGCGTCAGGACGCTCGACGATCTGGCCGATCTCGCCTCCGACGAGCTTGTCGAGGTCGTCGGCGCCGCCAATATGGACGAAGCGACCGCGAACGACGTGATCATGGCGGCGCGGGCGCACTGGTTCGCTGACGAGGCGCAGGCGCACGACGCGACGGGGGAGGCAGGCCACGACTGAGGCTCTCGCCCCAGCCGACGCGGCGGACGATGACGAGGCGGAACGCGGACCGCTCCGCCGCTGCGCAGTGACGCGCGAGCGGCTGCCGAAGGAGCGGATGATCCGCTTCGTCGTGGCACCCGACCGCATGGTGGTGGCCGACCTGGCTGCACGT
>JAJZVE010000089.1 GCA_021845835.1 Pseudomonadota bacterium
CGCGCCAGATGTCGAACCCGTCCGGGTCGGCGCCCTGGAAGGCGAAGATCGACTGCTTGCGGTCGCCGACCGCGAACACGGTGCGGCGCTCGCCGTCCCGCGCGCCGCGACCGGCGAAGAACTCCGCGGTCAGCGCGCCGGCGATCGCCCATTGCGCCGGCGCGGTGTCCTGCACCTCGTCCAGCAGCAGGTGATCGAGCCCGCCGTCAAGCTTGTAGAGCACCCAGGCCGCCCCCGGATCGACCAGCAGCGCATTGCTGCGCGCGATCAGGTCGCCGTAATCGAGCAGGCCGGCGCCTTCCTTGTGGGCGGCGAAGGCATCGGCGACCGGGCGGGCGAGGCGGGCGAGCGCAGCGGTGAGCGCCGCGGTCTGCGCGGCGGCGGCGGCGTCGTCGATGGCGAGGATGCGTTGCTGCTCGTCTGCCAGGATTTCCGCCAGGGCGGGCTGCGCGCTTGCCAATTTGACGTTGACCAGCGCTCCCATGCCGCGCGCCGCGCCGCCGCCGGTCAGGAACTCGCAGCGCCACGCCTCCCAGTTCTCGCCGCGATCGGCGGCGCCGAGGCCGAGCCAGGCGAGCATGCGTTGCGCCCGTCCCGCCACCGCGGGGGAGCCGCGTTCGGCGATTATGCGGGCGGCATCGCCGACGCGGCGTTCCTCCGCCCAGGCGACCGCGCGCGCCATCCGCGCCGCCGCGTCCGGCTCGGCCCCGAGCGCACGGTGCAGCGCCGCTTCGAATCCTGCCGGGTCAAGCCGGCAGAACGCCGGCCATTGCCGGCTGTCCTGCAGCCGCGAGACGAGCGTGCCGAACTCGTCGAGCGAGACGAGGCCGGCAAGCGCCGCGAGGTCGCCCCGGCGTGGCACGTCATGCGCCGCGGCCAGCACGCTCTCCTGTGCCGCGACCAGCGCCGCGGCGGCGTCGGTGTCGGCGAGCAGGCCGAAATGCGGCGACAGCCGCGCCTCCAGCGGGAAGCGGCGCAGCAGCGACTGGCAGAAGGAATGGATCGTGCTGATCCGCATGCCGCCCGGCAGGTCGAGCACGCGCGCGAACAGGGCGCGCGCCGAAGCGCGGGCGTCCGGCGTTGGCGCAATGCCGCGCTCGGCCAGCGCCGCGTCCAGCCGTGCGTCGGGCAGCGTCACCCAGGCGCCCAGTTCGCGTTGCAGCCGCACCGCCATCTCCGCCGCAGCGGCCTTGGTGAAGGTCAGGCACTGGATACGCGCGGGATCGGCATCGGCCAGCATCAGCCGCAGCAGCCGGTCGGTCAGCAGCTTGGTCTTGCCCGATCCGGCCGAGGCGGCGACGAAGGCCGACACCGCCGGGTCGGAGGCACGGCGCTGCGCGGCGTTGGCGCGGTCGCGGGCGCGGTTCATGCGTCGTCGCCCGCGCCCGCCCACTCCGCGCGCCGCGCCAGTTGGTCATAGTCCGGGCGCGTGGTGCGGCCGGGATGCGGCGCGTTCAGATAGGGGCGGTTGGCATCGTCGAACGCCGCGATCAGGTCACGCAGCCGCGCCTCGGCCGCCTGCGCCGCTGCTGCGATGGCGTCGGCATCGCCCGCGAACAGGGTGCTGGCTTCGCCCACCGTGGCGCCGCCGGTCAGGCGCCAATAGGTCAGCTCCGCCACCGCGCCGCGCAGGTCGGCGCCGAAGCCGCCGGCCAGCGCCATCGCCGCCTCCAGCGGCAGTTGCGGCGCGTGCCCGGCCTCGGCGTCGGCGCGTCTGGGCAGGCTGCCGGTCTTGTAGTCGAGGATGGCGAGGCCGCCGTCCGGCCGTATTTCGATCCGGTCGGCCCGGCCGCGCAGGCGGAAGCCGCGTGGCACGTCGAGCGCCCAGTCGCCCTTGCATTCCGCCGCAATTCGCGACGGCGCCGCGGCGCTGCGGCGTTCGGTCTCCTGCTCCGCCACCCAGGCGGCGATGCGATAGAGGCGCGGCGCCCACCACGCGAACAGCGCCGGCCGCACGCCTTGCAGGTGCAGCGCCCTGTCCATCGCCTGTTCGAGCCGCCGGCGCGCATCGTTCGGCCACGCCGCGCCCACCTGTTCGAGGAAGAACTGCAATCCGCGATGCACCAGCGTGCCGTAATCGAGCGCATCGGCCGGCTGCTCCAGCGCGTCCAGCGGCGCCAGCTTCAGAATATGCCTGGCATAGATCGCGTAGGGGTCGGCGATCCAGGTTTCGACCTCGGTGACGCTGAGCTTGCGCGGGCGCAGCGCAACCGGCGGGCGCGGCGATGGCGGGTCGGCGCGGCGCCGCGACCGCTCCCCCGGCTGGTCAAGTGCGCGTGCCCACAGCGCGGCCGGGTGGCGCGGCAGGGCGGTGCCCTGGCCGGCCAGGAAGGCGTCCAGCCGCGTCAGCCAGCGCGACGGCACGGCGGGCGCACCGTCGCGCCGGCGCGGGCAGGACAGCACGACGAGCGGTGCGCAGCACGCCGCCATGACGAAATCATGCGCGGCGCCGCCGACCGCTTCCTCCGGGCTGCGCAGCCCGGCGGCGAGGCGCATCGGCCGGCTGAGCCACGGGCCGGGATCGGTCGCCGGCGGCCACACGCCCTCGGCCAGCCCGCCCAGCATCGCGACATCGACCGACTGCAGCCGCGCTTCCAGCAGGCCCCAGATGAACACGCGCGGATGCTCGGCCTGCTGGTCCCGCCCGCGCAGCGCGCGCCGGCTGCGCACCGCGACCCCCTCGATCAGCGCATCCAGCAGGCCGGGCAGCGCGGACGGCGGCTGGTCCGGCAGCGCCGGCAGGGCGTCGAGCGCGGCGGTCAGCGTGGCGGCGAGGCTTTCGCCTTCCTCATGTGCCCACAGCCGCGCCGGTCCGCTCACCTCGTCGCTCGCCGCCAGCGCCTCGCCCGATGCGACCAGGGCGGCCAGCAGCTCCGCGGGCGGCACCGCCGACTCCGCGGTGACGCGCAGCAGCGGCGCGAGCGAGGATTCCAGCCGCGCCAGCAGGTCGGGCACCTCCGGCGGCACCTCATGGTCGGCGAGCAGCCGCAGCAGCGCCGCCAGCCCGGCCGGCGGGCGCGGGCCGCGCAGGACCGCGGCTTCCAGCGCGCGTGCCGCCTCGCGGCAGCGTGCCGGCGGCAGGCCGGCGGCGGCGAGCGGGTGCTTCAGCAGCGACAGCAGCGCCACCGGCCCCAGCCCGTCGGCGACCGCCGCGGCCAGCAGGCGCAGGAACACCGCGGGCGGGGTTTCCGCCAGCCGCTCGCCGGCGCTGTCGTCGGCGACCACCCCCCAGCGCAGCAGCTCGGCCGAGACGCGCAGCGCCAGCGCGCGATCGGGCGTGACCAGTGCGGCGCGGCGGCCGGGCGTGGCGATGGCGTCGCGCAGGATCAGCGCGATTGCCACCGCTTCCTCCTGCGGGTCGGCAGGTTCCAGGCGGGACAGGCCGGTGATGTCGGGATCGTGCCTCTCCCGCCACGCGCCAAGCGCCGGGGCGGGCAGCAGCGCGGTCGCCAGCGTGGCGACGCGGGCGGCGGGCACGGCGCCCGGGGCCTGCCAGTGCTGCACCTCGCCGCGCGTCACGCCGAGGCTGTGCAGCAGCGCGCGCAGCGCCGCTTGCGGGTGTGGCGCGTCGAGCGCGTCCCAGGTGGCATCCGCCATTGCCGCGTCGAGTCCGGGCAGTACCAGCAGCCCGTTCGGCAGCCGCGCCACGGCGCGCAGCAGCGCCGCGACCGCCGGCAGCGCGCCGGCGGTGCCGGCGACCCAGACCGGATCAGGCGGCGGCGCATCCTGCCACGCCCGCGCCTGCGCGCGCAGCAAGGCAACCTGCCGCGCCACCGGGTTCATCAACTGCTTGCCGGCGAGCCACTCGGGCCACGCGCGCGTCACGATCTCCAGGAACCGCAGCGTGATCCGCCAATGCTCGGCATGCGCCGCGTCGGCGCAGTTTTCCAGCGCGGATGGCAGATCAATTTCGGCCCAGTCGGCCTCGTCCATCAGCTCGGCGAGGGCGGCGGCGAGGCGCCACGCGCGGTCGGCGGTACGGGCGCCGCCCTCCGCTTCCGGCAGCGCCATCACCAGGCGCGTCAGCGCCGCCAGCCGCTGCATCGGCTCCACCGCCGGCGGCAGGTCGAGCGCGCCGGCCAGCGCCAGCGGCGCCTCGTCCAGCGCGCCGATGGCGGCGATGCGCGGCAGCAGCATCGGACGCCCGGCGGCGCCGCGCAGGAACGCCTCGGCGAGCGCGCGGGCGGCGCGGCGGGTCGGCAGCAGGATCATCCCGCGCGCCGGGTCGCTTCCCAGCGCCTGCCAGCGCGCCGCCAGCGTGTCGAGGAACGGCACATGCGGCGGGATGCTGGCCAGCCTCATCGCGCGCGGCCGGCGCTGCGGGCCTGCAGGGCCGATTCGGCATCGGCAAGGTCGGGCGGCGTGGAAAGATGGAACCACAGCCCGTCATGCACCACGGCGGCGAGCCGCGCGGCGGCGATGGCGTGGTCCCAGACGTGGTTCATGCTGAACCGCCCGGCGGGCGCGGCGGCGAACAGCGCCGGCGAGGCAAGCTGCACGCCGGCATAGAGATACGGCACGATCTCCGCCGGCCCGCGCCGGCGCACGCGGCCGAGCTGATCCAGCGCGAAATCCCCGGCATCGGCACCGCCCCGCACCTGGAAGGTGCGATGCACCAGCAGCATCGCGTCGGTGGCGTCGCTCCAGGAAGCGGCCAGCCGTGCCAGCGCCGGCGTCGGCCCGTCCAGCCAGAACGTGTCGCCGTTGACGATGTAGAACGGCGCCGGGCCGAGCAGATCGAGTGCCGCGCGCACGGCGCCGCCGGTATCGAGCAGCTCGCCCTCGCCGCGCAGCACGATGCGCAAGCCGTTGCGCGGGCGCGCCGCCAGATGCGCGGCGACGCGCTCGGCGTGCCAGTGCGTGTTGACGACCGCGGTTTCGACGCCGGCCGCCGCCAGCCGATCGAGCGCATGATCCAGCAGCGGACGCCCGCCCAGCGGCAGCAGCGGCTTGGCGGTGTGCTCGGTCAGCGGGCGCATGCGCGTGCCGAGGCCGGCGGCGAGCAGCATGGCGGCGCGCGGGCGCATCAGCCGAGCCCGCCGATGCGGTCGGGCCAGCCGGCGAGCGTGGCGCGCCGCCGGTCCTCGCCGGCAGGCGCCAGCGCGACGCTCAGCGCGTCGTCCGGCCGCAGCGGGCCGAGCCGGTCAGGCCATTCCACCAGCACGAGGTCGGCGCGCGCATCGTCCCAGCCGAGTTCGGCAAGCGCGGCCGGGCCGTCGAGTCGCCAGAGGTCGAAGTGGTGGGCGCGGAAACGGGGCGTGTCGTAGGTCTGCACGAGCGTGTAGCTGGGGCTGGGAACATCGAGGGCGGGATCGGACGCGGCGGCGCGCAGGAAGGCGCGCGCAAACGCGGTCTTGCCGGCGCCGAGCGGCCCTTCGAGCAGGATGGCATCGCCGGTCCGCGCCTGGGCGGCGACACGGGCGGCGAGCGATTCGGTGGCGGCGAGGGAGGGAAGGTCGAGCACGAGCACGTATCCATCCTGCCCCACCGGCCCGCGCCGGCACAACCGGCGGGTCGCCGCGGGCTGCCGTGCCCGGGTGTCAGTTCGCGTTCCTGCCGCCGAAGCGGCGCACCCGCAGATCGGCCTGCGCCTTGTGCGCCGAGAAATTCTCGATCGCGCACAGACGCGAACAGTACTCGCCGATCAGCGCGCTGGCCTCGTCGGTCAGCACTTCCTGGTAGGTGCAGGTCCTGATGAACTTGCCGACCCACAGCCCACCCGTATAGCGCGCCGCCTTCCTTGTCGGCAGGGTGTGGTTGGTGCCGATCACCTTGTCGCCATAGGCAACGTTGGTACGCGGACCGAGGAACAGCGCGCCGTAGTTGCGCATGCGCTGCAGGAACCAGCGCGGATCGCGCGTCATCACCTGCACATGTTCGGAGGCGATGCGGTCTGCCTCCCGCAGCATCTCCTCGTCGGTGTCGCAGAGAATCACTTCGCCGTGGTCGCGCCAGGCAACGCCCGCGACATCGGCGGTCGGCAGGGTCTGCAACTGCCTCTCGATCTCGGCCGCGATCCCGTGGGCAATCCGCTCGCAGGTCGTCAGCAGCACCGCCGGCGAACTCGGGCCGTGCTCGGCCTGACCGAGCAGGTCGGTGGCGCACATCTCCGCATCGGCGCTGTCGTCGGCGATGATCAGCGTCTCGGTCGGCCCGGCCAGAAGGTCGATGCCGACGCGGCCGAACAGTTGACGCTTGGCCTCGGCGACATAGGCGTTGCCCGGCCCGACAAGCATGTCCACCGGCGTGATGCGGGCGGTGCCGAGCGCCATGGCGGCAACCGCCTGGATGCCGCCGAGCAGGTAGATCTCGTCCGCACCGGCCAGCGCGATGGCGGCGACGGTCGCCGCCGGCGCCTGTCCGTTGAGCGGCGGCGTGCAGGCGATCACGCGCGACACGCCCGCGACACGCGCCGTCAGCACGCTCATGTGCGCAGAGGCGACCATCGGATAGCGCCCGCCGGGGATGTAGCAGCCGACGCTCTCTACGGGGATGTTCCGGTGGCCCAGCCTGACGCCGGGAATGGTCTCCAGCTCGATGTCACGGATGCTCGCGCGCTGCGCTTCCGCGAAGCGACGGATCTGCGTCTGGGCGAACCTGATATCGTCGATGGTCTGCTCCGGCAGGCTGCTGATCAGCCGATCGATGTCGTCCTGCGACAGACGGAAATCCTCGGGCTGCCAGTTGTCGAAGCGGGCGGACAGGTCACGGATGGCCGCGTCGCCGCGCCTGGCGACATCGTCGAGCACCGCCTCCACGGTCTGGCGCACCTTGCGGTCGGCGGCGGACGCCTCGGCCTCGCTCATGCCTCGCTTGAGGTGACGGATCATCTGTCTGTTCCTTATCTGCCCGCGATCCGACGCGCTGTCGGTGCCCCGGTCGAAACGCCCGGGGCCTGACCGTCGCGCATTCAGCGCGGCGTGAAGAACGCGGCGGGCTTCAGGATCTGATTCTGCATGTCGAGCAGGTTGTCTTCCTCAAGGACCAGCCGGCGATATTCCTGCCAGGCCGGATCGGCCTCCAGCGCATCGCGCCGCGCCTGCCGGTCGGCGAGGCTGTCGTACTGCCAGATATGCACGATGCGGCTCAGCGGGCCGATGTCGGTGACGAAGAATCCGTACGGCTCGCCGAGGTACTTCCGCTGCAGCGCCAGTCCGGCGCGCTCATAGGTGGCCAGAAACGCGGCGACCCGGTTCGGACGCATGGTGTACGTGCGGTGGTCGAAGATCATCGTGCATCTCCTGATCGTTGGCGCTGGGCGCAGCCGCCCGGCGGGGCATTACGGCGTGTGCCGGGCCGCCAGCCAGCCGCCGTCGACCGCGATCACCTGGCCGGCAACGAAAGCGGCGTCATCCGAGCAAAGAAAGGCGATTACGCCGGCCACATCGTCCGGCACGCCGACCCGCCCGATCGGCGTGGTGTCCAGCATGGCGCGGCGGAACCAGGCGTCGCTGGCGATCCGCCCGGCCACCATCGGCGTCTCGATGATCCCCGGAGCGACCGCGTTGACCCGGATGCCGGCGGCGGCGACGTCGCTGACGAGCTGGCGCGTCAGTTGCGCCACCCCGGCCTTGGCGACGGCGTAGGCGGTCGTCCCCGGAAAGCCGACCTCGCCGAACACCGACGCGACGTTGACGATGCGCCCGCCGGGCCGCGTCAGGGCGCCAAGCGCTTCCCGCGTCAGGCGGAGCACCGCGCGCAGGTCGATGCGCAGGATGTCGTCGATGCGCGCGTCATCGCTCAGTTCCAGCGGCTTCGAGCCGCCGATGCCGGCGTTGTTGACGAGGATGTCGAGCCGGCCGAACAGCGATCGCGCGGCTCGCACCACCTGGCGCGGCGCGTCGTCGTCGCCCAGGTCCACCACCAGCGTATGCTCCGCCGCACCCGCCAGCGCCGCGGCGTTGCGGTCCACGGCCAGGACGTGCGCGCCTTCGCGCGCCAGCCGCTGCGCGGTCGCCCGGCCGATGCCGCCGGCCGCGCCGGTGACGATTGCCGCCTGCCCCTGGAACCTCATGCCAGCCGCCCGCCGTCCACCGGGACGGCGGTGCCCGTCATGTAGGACGCCGCATCGCTGGCCAGGAACAGCACCAGTTCGGCGACCTCGCCGGGCGTGCCGAAGCGGCCGAGCGGGTGTCGCGCCTTGAACGCTGCGCTGCGCGCGGCGACCGCCGCGGCGTCGCCGGCCGAGGCGAACGTCCGCTCCAGCATCGGCGTCTCGATCGAGCCGGGACAGACGCAGTTGACGCGAATGTTCTCTGCCGCGTGCGCCAGCGCCAGGCTGCGCGTCATCAGCACGACGGCGCCCTTGCTGGCGCTGTACGGCCCGAGTGTCGCCGAGCCGGCCAGACCGGCGGTGGAGGCGAAGGCAACGATGCTACCGCCCCCGTTGCGCCGCAGCAGCGGCATCGCCGCCCGCACCGCAAGGTAGGTGCCGCGCACGTTCACGCCGAACACATGCTCCCAGTCCTCCGGCGCGCAGTCGGCGACGCTGACGGCAGGGCCAAGCACGCCGGCGGCCGTGACCAGGATATCAAGCCGGTCGCGGCCGAGGCCGGCCCACGCGGCGGCGACAGCAGCCGGATCGGACACGTCGCAGAGCGCCGACCGCGCCGCCGGACCGATCGTCGCCGCCGTGGCCGCGAGTCCTTCGGCGTTGCGGTCCATCAGGATCACACCGGCGCCCCCGGCCGCGAGGCCGAGCGCCACCGCCCGGCCGAGGCCGGAGGCCGCGCCGGTCACCACGGCGGATTTGCCGGAAAATCGGGTCATGCGGCCTCTCCTTCGAGGTAGAAGCGCCGGAGCTGTTCCATGTCAATGGTTCCGTCGTTGCGGCCGGAAAACGCGATGCGGCCGTCGCGCAGGATGTGGATCTCGTCGGCCAGGTCGAGGGCAAGCGCCACGTTCTGCTCGACCAGCAGGATGGCAAGCCCGCGCGCGCGCAGCCGCCGCACCGTCGCCGCGGTCTCGCCCACCGCTTTCGGCGACAGCGCGGCCGACGGCTCGTCCAGCAGCAGCATGCGCGGCCGGCTCATCAGCGCCCGCGCCACCGCCAGCATCTGCCGCTCGCCGCCGGAAAGCAGCGCCGCCGCGGCGTGCCGGCGCTCGCGCAGCCGCGGGAACAGCGCGAACATCTCGGCGAGGTCGGCGGCAACGCCCGCCCGGTCCCGCCGCCGGTGGAAGGCGCCGAGCAGGATGTTCTCCTCGACCGACATGGCGCCGAACACTTCCTTGCCCTGCGGCACGAGGCACAGGCCGGCCGCTGCCATCAGGTGCGCCGGATGCCCGTCGATGCGTGCGCCGTCCAGGCGGACTTCACCGGCGCTCGGCCGCACCAGCCCGGCGATCACCTTCAGCGCGGTCGACTTGCCGGTGCCGTTGCCGCCCAGCAGCCCGAGGATGCCGCCGTCCGGGACGGAGAAGCTCAGGCCATGCAGGATGCGCGTGCGGCCGTAGCCGGCGTCGATGTTGCGCACCTCAAGCATCGGCGGTGCGTCCGAGGCCGATATAGGCTTCCAGCACCTTCGGGTCGCGCGTCACCGACGCCGGCGGCCCGTCGGCGATTTTCGCGCCGTAGTCGAGCACGGCGACGCGGTCGCAGACCGCCTGCACCACCCGCATCACATGCTCGACGAGCAGCACGGAGACGCCGAATTCGTCGCGCATGCGGCGGATCAGCGCGATCAGCCGCTCGACATTGGGCGGCGACAGGCCCGCCGCCGGCTCGTCCAGCACGAACAGGCGAGGCGAGGTGGACAGGCCGCGCGCGATCTCCACCATGCGCTGCTGGCCGATCGACAGCGCCGTCGCCGGCCGGTCGGCGACCCCGTCCAGGCCGAACAGAGCCAGCATCCGCCGCGCGCGCGCCAGGCTCTCCGCGTCCTCGCGCCGCGCCGCCCGGCTGCGCAGGATGGAGGCGAGCTGCCCGGTGGCAAGGCGGGGGTGGGATGCGATCGCGACGTTCTGCGCCGCCGTCATGCTGGGGAACAGGCGCAGCATCTGGAAGGTGCGCGCCACGCCGAGCCGCGCGACGCGCCAGGACGGCAGATGCGCGATGTCCTGCCCGTCCAGCAGCACCCGGCCGCTGTGCGCGCGCAGCGTGCCGGTGACGATGTTGACCAGCGTGGACTTGCCGGATCCGTTGGGTCCGATCAGGCCGACGATCTCGCCCGCGGCGACGCCCAGATCGACCTTCTCCAGCGCCACCAGCCCGCCGAAGCGCTGGCCGACGCCGCGGCATTCGAGCAGCGCGGTCATGCCCGCCACCGCCGCAGCATTGTGCCGACGACGCCTTCCGGCATCGCCACGATCATGACGATCATCAGGCTGCCGTAGATGATCAGCCGATAATCCGCGGTGAAGCGCAGCGCCTCCGGCATGGCGGTGAAGAAGGCGGCGCCCAGCACCGGCCCGACCAGCGTGCCGCGCCCGCCCACCAGCACCATCGCGATCACCGCCGCCGAGGTGGCGATGGAGAAATCGTCCGGGCTGACCCCCTGGACGTCGTGCGCGATCAGCACCCCGGCGGCGCCGGCGAGCGCGGCGGCGGCGACGAAGGCGGCGAGCTTGGCGCGCGTCGTGTTCAGCCCGATGGCGCGCGCCAGCAGCTCATCGTCGCGCAGCGACTGCCACTCCCGCCCCAGCCGCGAGCCGGCCAGCGCCCAGGCCAGCAGCAGCGTCGCGGCGGCAACGCCGAGCGCCAGATAGTAGAACGATTCGGTGCTGGCGAAGCCGCTCGCCGGCGGGACCATGATGCCGTAGGGACCGCCGGTGAACGACGTCCATTGCAGCAGGATCAGATAGACGATGGTCTGGAAGGCGATGGTGACGATGGCGAGGAAATGGCCGCTGAGCCGCAGCGCCGGCAGCGCCAGCAGCAGCCCGAACCCGCCGGCGACCAGCATGCCGGCGGGCAGGTGCAGCCAGAAGCCGGTGCCGAAGTCGCGATGCAGGATGGCGGCGGTGTAGGCGCCGATGCCGTAGAAGGCACCCTGCGCAAAGGAAAACTGCCCGGCGAATCCCATCACCAGATCGAGTCCGACGGCCAGCACCACGAAAATGTAGGTCACGCTGAAAACGTGCAGCACGTAGCCGCCGCCGAGCAGCAGCGGCAGGCCGAGCAGCACCGCCAGCACGGCCGGGACCGCGGCGATGCCGATGCGGCCGGTCACGCCCGTGCCGTCACCCGGCCGAGCAGGCCTTGCGGCCGCACCAGCAGCACGGCGATCACCACCAGGAAACCCA
>JAJZVE010000090.1 GCA_021845835.1 Pseudomonadota bacterium
ATCTCCGGTGCGGCGCCCCAGGCGGCGCAGTCCAGCAACAGGCCTGATAGTTCCGCATCGAGGATTTCAGGCCGGTCGAACTCCGCCATGCCCCGGTGCATGGCGGCGGTCCAGAGCCGGATCGCCACTCCGGGACCTTCCCGTCCGGCCCGGCCGGCGCGCTGCGCGGCAGCGGCGCGGCTGATGCGCACCGTCGCAAGGCGCATGAGTCCGGTCGCCGGATCGAGCCGGGGCGTGCGCCGCCAGCCACCATCGACCACGATGCGCACGCCGGGAACCGTCAGCGAGGTTTCCGCGATGCTGGTCGCGAGGACCACCCGCCGGGTCTCGGCGGGGCACAACGCGCGGTCCTGCTCGGCGGGCGAGAGGTCGCCATGCAGGGGCAGCACGACAGCCCCGCATCCGGTCAGCGCCGCCGCCGCCCGCCGGATTTCCGCCATGCCCGGCAGGAACGCCAGCACGTCCCCGGGATGCTCGGCCAAAGCGGCACGCACCGCGCGCGCGATCGCGTCGGCCACTTCGCGCGGCGCGGCAAGGTCGCGCGCAGCATGGTGGGTCGCGACCGGATGGGCGCGGCCGGTGCTTTCGATGACGGCGGCATCCAGCAGCGCGGCGAGCCGCGCGGCCTCGGCGGTCGCCGACATCGCCAGCAACCGCAGCTCCGGCCGCAACCCGCGCTGCAGATCGCGGCACAGGGCGAGCGCGAGATCGGCGTCCAATCCGCGTTCATGCGCCTCGTCCAGGATCACCGCTGCCACCCCCTCGAGGCCGGGATCGGACTGCAGGCGGCGTACCAGCAATCCCTCCGTCACCACCTCGATGCGCGTCGCCGGCGAGATGGCGGCGTCCAGGCGCGTGCGATAGCCGACAGTTCGTCCCACCGGCTCGCCCAGCAAGGCCGCCATCCGCCCGGCAGCGGCGCGGGCGGCGAGACGGCGCGGCTCCAGCATCACGATCCGGTCGTCGCCTCGCCACGGGGTGTTAAGCAGCGCGAGCGGCAGCAGCGTGGTCTTGCCGGCGCCGGGAGGCGCCACAAGCACCGCGTTCGGCTGCCGAGCGAGGCTGGCGATGAGAGCGGGGAGCACTTCGGCAACAGGGAGCGGAGGAAGCATGCATGCGCTATGGCCGATGTGGTCACGATTGGCAAAAGTCCTCGCTTCGGTGTTTGATCGACAGGGCCGGTGGCATCGGCTAAGCATGCTGACGGAATGAAGCCCGCCCTGGCGACACCATGCCGCGTTGCGCGGAATGCGTGCCGCCGCCCGGACAGGAAGTGTCGATGAGCCAGGCCCGCGTCCCCTCCACGGCATCCAGCAGCGGTGTGGTCGCGCGCATCGCGCTTCCGGCGCAGGACGAGGACATCGCCACCCTGCGCCGCGCCGTGATCGCCAAGCTGACCTATGCCGTCGGCAAGGATCCCATCGTCGCCAGCGACCGTGACTGGTTCGTCGCCGTGGCGCTGACCGTGCGCGATCGCATCGTCGAGCGCTGGTTTCCCTCCACGCGCGCGATGTACGCGCAGGCGCGCAAGCGGGTCTATTATCTGTCGCTGGAGTTCCTGATCGGCCGGCTGCTGCTGGACAGCCTGAACAATCTCGGCCTGACCGACCCGATGCGCGCGGCGCTGGCCGAGCTCGGCGTCGATCTCGACCGGCTGCGGCAGATCGAGCCGGATGCCGCGCTCGGCAATGGCGGCCTCGGGCGTCTCGCGGCCTGTTTCATGGAGAGCATGGCGACGCTCTCAATCGCCGCGCACGGTTATGGTATCCGCTACAACCACGGCCTGTTCCAGCAGGTCATCAAGGACGGCTGGCAGCACGAGTTTCCGGAAAACTGGCTGAGCTTCGGCAACCCGTGGGAGTTCGAGCGGCCGGAGGTGATCTACGCCATCGGCTTCGGCGGCACGGTGGAGGCGATCACCGGCGCCGACGGCTCGACGCGGCATGTCTGGCATCCGGCCGAGACGGTCGATGCCCTGGCCTACGACACCGCAGTGGTCGGCTGGCGCGGGCGGCATGTCAACACGCTGCGCCTGTGGTCGGCGCGTGCCCCCGATCCGCTGAAGCTCGACGCCTTCAACCGCGGCGACCATGTCGGGGCGCTCGCGTCGCGCGCGCGCGCCAACGCGATCTCGCAGATCCTCTACCCGAGCGATGAGACTGCGGCGGGACAGGAATTGCGTCTGCGGCAGGAATACTTCTTCACGTCCGCCTCGCTGCAGGACCTGATCCGGCGGCATGTGCGCCAGCACAAGGACATCCGCACGCTGCCGGACAAGGCGGCGGTGCAGCTCAACGACACGCATCCATCGATCGCGGTGGCAGAGCTGATGCGGCTGCTGATGGACGTGCATGACCTGCCCTGGACGGAAGCCTGGCGGATTACGGTCGCGACGCTGTCCTACACCAACCACACGTTGTTGCCGGAGGCGCTGGAGAGTTGGCCGGTGCCGCTGATGGAACGGCTGCTGCCGCGGCACATGCAGATCATCTATCTGCTCAATTGGCTGCACCTGGACAGCCTGCGTGCGTCGGGGCATATCGAGGACGAGCTGCTGTCCGCGGTGTCGCTGATCGACGAAAGCGCGGGACGGCGGGTGCGCATGGGTGTTCTTGCCTTCCTTGGCTCGCACAAGGTGAACGGCGTGTCGGCGCTGCACACCGACCTGATGCGCGAGACCGTGTTCCACGATCTCAACCGCATCTTTCCCGACCGCATTACTAACAAGACCAACGGCATCACCTTCCGCCGCTGGCTGTTCGAGGCCAATCCGGGCCTGACCGCGGTGCTGTCGGATGTGATCGGGCCGGCGGTGATGGATGATGCGGCGGCGCTTGAGGGACTGGTGCCGCACGCCGAGGACGCGGCGCTGCACGAGCGGCTGATCGCGGTCCGACGCGCCAACAAGGTGGCGCTGTCCAACCTGATCGCCGAGCGTGTGCAGATCCAGGTCGATCCGGACGCGCTGTTCGACGTGCAGATCAAGCGTATCCACGAATATAAGCGCCAACTGCTGAACATCCTGGAAACCATCGCGCTGTACAGCGCCATGCGCTCGCAGCCGATGCGCGACTGGGTGCCGCGCGTGCGCATCTTCGCCGGCAAGGCGGCGGCGAGCTACCATCGCGCCAAGCTCATCATCAAGCTGATCCACGACGTCGGCCGGGTCGTGAACAACGACCCGACGCTGCGCGGGCTGCTGAAGGTCGTGTTCCTGCCGAACTACAATGTCAGCCTTGCCGAGGCGATCATCCCGGCGGCCGATCTGTCGGAACAGATCTCCACCGCCGGCATGGAGGCGTCCGGAACCGGCAACATGAAGCTGGCGCTGAACGGCGCCCTCACCATCGGCACGCTCGATGGCGCCAACGTCGAGATTCGCGAGCGCGTCGGCGAGGACAACATCTTCATCTTCGGCATGACGGCGGAGGAGGTGGAGGCGCGGCGCCGCACCAACGGCATCGGCGCGGCCGACGTGATCGCCAATTCGCCGCTGCTGCGCGAGGTGCTGGACGAGATCGGCTCGGGCGTGTTCTCTCCGGAGGAGCCAGACCGCTACCGCGAACTGGTCGATGTGCTGACGCATCATGATCATTTCATGGTATCGGCCGATTTCGACGCCTATTCGGCGGCGCAGCGGCAAGTAGCGGCGCATTGGCGCGACCGAGCGGCCTGGTGGCGCAGCAGCGTGCTCAACACCGCTCACGTCGGCTGGTTTTCCTCGGATCGCACCATCCGCGAGTACGCCGGCGACATCTGGGGCGTGCCGGTGGCGGGCGTATCGTGACGGCGCGCCGTCACGCTTTTTTGATCGTGGTCCCCTCCCGTGCGCGGGAGAGACGGATGCGTACGGCAGACTGAGGGCGCACCATGAGCACGTCCTTGTGGCAACTGAGCGACGAGGACGTGGCGGCAATCTGCGATGCGCGACATCCGGATCCGTTCGCCGTGCTCGGGCTGCATCGGGCGCCGCCGGGCGCAGGATCGGGGATGGTGCTGCGGGCGTTTGTCCCGGGGGCGGAGACCGTCAGCGCCATCGACGAGGCGGGCGCGCCGATTACGCGCCTCGAACGCCGCGAGCCGTCGCATCTGTTTGAGGCGCTGCTGCCGAAGCGGACGGCACGGTTTGCGTATCGGCTGCACGCGACGCGCGAGGCGGCCCGCTGGACGTTCCGCGATGCCTATGCCTTCGGGCCGGTGCTGGGGCCGCTCGATGAGCATCTGCTGGTCGAGGGCACGCACCGGCGGCTTTACGAAAAGCTCGGCGCGCATGTGATGACCCACGAGGGCGTGGACGGCGTTCACTTCGCCGTCTGGGCGCCGCGGGCGCATCGGGTCTCCGTCGTTGGAGACTTCAACGCCTGGGACGGACGGCGGCACGTCATGCGCAAGCGCATCGACAGCGGCCTGTGGGAGATCTTCGTGCCGGAGATCGGCGAAGCCGCCGTCTATAAGTTCGAGATCATCGGCGAGGGAGGAGGCCTGCTGCCGCTGAAGGCCGATCCATTCGGCTACGCCGCGGAGCTGCGTCCATCGACCGCGTCCGTGGTCGCGCGGACCGATCGCTTCCACTGGACCGACGCCGGCTGGCTCGCCAGGCGGGCGCGGGTGGCAGCGCGAAGGGCACCGATGACGATCTACGAAGTGCATCTCGGCTCCTGGCGCCGCGGGTCCGACGAAGGTTTCCTGAACTGGAACGAGATCGCCGCACGGCTGATCCCCTACGCGACCGATCTCGGCTTCACCCATCTCGAATTCCTGCCGATCAGCGAGCATCCGCTGGATGCCTCCTGGGGCTATCAGCCGATCGGCCTGTTCGCTCCGACGCGCCGCTTTGGCGACCCGGCAGGGTTCGCTCGATTCGTGGATCGCGCCCACGAGGCAGGTCTCGGCGTGATCATCGACTGGGTGCCGGCGCATTTCCCGACCGACGTGCATGGCCTGGAGCACTTCGACGGCGCGCCGCTCTACGAGCACCCCGATCCCCGGCGTGGCTTCCATCCCGACTGGAACACCGCGATCTACGACTACGGACGGCGCGAGGTGGCGAACGTGCTGATGGCCAGCGCGCTCTACTGGCTCGACCGGTTCCACATCGACGGGCTGCGCGTCGATGCGGTTGCCTCCATGCTCTATCTCGACTATTCGCGCCGTCCCGGCGAGTGGTTGCCGAACGCCGAGGGTGGCAACGAGAACCGCGACGCCGTCGGGTTCCTGCAGCGCGCCAATGCGCTCGCCTACGCCGAGCATCCCGGTATCGTCACCATCGCCGAGGAATCCACCGCCTGGCCCGGCGTTTCCGGCAGCGTCGATGGCGGCGGCCTTGGCTTCGGGTTTAAGTGGAACATGGGCTGGATGCACGACACGCTTGACTACTTCGCCCGCAGCCCAGTGCATCGGCGCTGGCATCACAACCAGCTGACCTTCGGCCTGCTGTATGCGTTCACCGAGAACTTCGTGCTGCCGCTGAGCCACGACGAAGTCGTCCACGGCAAGGGTTCGATCCTGGCACGCATGCCGGGCGACGCCTGGCAGCAGTTCGCGAACCTGCGGGCCTATTACGGGTTCATGTGGGGCTACCCTGGGAAGAAGCTGCTGTTCATGGGGCAGGAGTTCGCGCAGGGAGCAGAATGGAACTTCGCCGGCGAGTTGGACTGGCACCTGCTGGATCACGCGCTGCACCGGGGCGTGCGTGACTGCGTGCGCGACCTCAACCACGTCTATCGCGCCGAACCGGCGCTGCATGAGCGCGACTGCGAGGGCGAAGGCTTCCGCTGGATTGTCGTCGATGACGCCGAACAATCGGTGTTCGCCTGGCTGCGCTTCGGCGGCGATGGGGTCGCGCCGGTGGCGGTGGTGAGCAACCTGACGCCGGTGCCGCGCCATCAGTACCGGATCGGCCTGCCGCAGGCCGGGGCATGGACGGAACTGCTGAACACCGACGCGGCGGAATACGGCGGGTCGGGCATGGGCAATCTGGGCCGCGTGATGGCGAACGACACGCCGTCGCACGGGCTGCCGGCCTCGGCCGAGTTGCTGCTGCCGCCGCTCGCGACCATCTATCTGCGGGCCGGGGGATAGGCGCCCGAGGGCCTGGGGAGAACGGATCAGGGAGGATGCGCCATGATGAACGCCTACATCGCCCCCGGCGGGCCCCTGGCGCGCCATGCGATGGCCTACGTGCTGGCCGGCGGCCGCGGCAGCCGATTGCTGGAGCTGACCGATGTACGTGCCAAGCCGGCTGTCTATTTCGGCGGCAAGACGCGCATCATCGACTTCGCACTGTCGAACGCAATGAACTCGGGCATCCGCCGCATCGCCGTGGCAACGCAGTACAAGGCCCATAGCCTGATCCGGCACCTGCAGCGCGGCTGGAACTTCTTCCGCCCGGAGCGCAACGAGAGCTTCGACATCCTGCCGGCGAGCCAGCGCGTGTCCGAAACCATGTGGTACATGGGGACGGCGGACGCCGTCTATCAGAACATCGACATCATCGAGAGCTACGCGCCGCGCTTCCTCGTCGTGCTCGCCGGCGACCATGTCTACAAGCAGGACTACGAACCGATGCTGCAGCAGCATGTCGAGGCGAACGCCGACGTGACCGTCGGCTGCCTGGAAGTGCCGCGGATGGAAGCGACCGGCTTCGGCGTGATGCATATCGACGAGCAGGACCGCATTCTCTCGTTCCTGGAAAAGCCCAAGGACCCGCCAGCGATGCCGGGCAAGCCGGATTCGGCGCTCGCCAGCATGGGCATCTATGTGTTCGAGACGAATTTCCTGTTCGACGTGTTGCGGGCGGACGCTGCCGATCCGAACAGCGCGCACGACTTCGGCAAGGACATCATCCCGAAGCTGGTCAAGGGCGGCAAGGCGCTGGCGCACCATTTCTCGCGCTCATGCGTGCGATCCACTGCGGAGTCGGTGCCGTACTGGCGTGATGTCGGTACGGTCGATGCCTATTACCAGGCGAATATCGACCTTACCGATATCGTGCCCGACCTCGACCTCTACGACCGCGACTGGCCGATCTGGACCTATGCCGAGATGACGGCGCCGGCTAAGTTCGTGCATGATATCGAGGGGCGGCGCGGCATGGCGGTGTCGTCGCTGGTCGCCGGCGGCTGCATCGTCTCCGGCGCCAGCTTGTCGCGCTCGCTGCTGTTCACCGGTGTGCATGTGCATTCCTACGCGACGATCGACCACGCCGTGGTGCTGCCGAATGTCGATATCGGGCGCGGCGCTCGGCTCGCGAACGTGATCGTGGATCGCGGGGTGCGGATCCCGCCCGGGATGGTGGTGGGTGAGGACCCGGAGCTCGATGCGCGCCGTTTCCGCCGCACCGAGGCGGGCGTCTGCCTGATCACGAAAGTCATGATGGACCGGCTGGAGAGCTGAGGGCGGATGCAGGTTCTCTCGGTCGCCTCGGAAGCGTATCCGCTGGTCAAGACCGGGGGCCTCGCCGACGTGGCAGGTGCGCTACCCACTGCGCTGCGCGCCGAGGATGTGCGCATGCGCACACTGCTGCCGGGCTATCTCGGTGTCATGGAAGCGTTGGGCGGCCCCGAAATCCTCTGGCGGTGGGACGATCTGTTCGGCGGGCCGGCGCATCTGGTCGCGGGTGCGGCGCGCGGCCTCGATCTGCTCGTGCTCGACGCGCCGCATCTGTTCGCCCGTTTGGGCAACCCGTATCTCGGTCCGGACGGACGCGACTGGCCGGACAATGCGCTGCGCTTCGCCGCACTGGCGCGAGTCGGCGCCTGGATCGCGCAGGGTCTGCTGCCGTCCTGGCGGCCCACCTGCGTGCATGTCCATGACTGGCAGGCGGCGCTGGTGCCCGCCTATCTGCACTACGACGGCGAGGCGCACGGCGCGACCGTGCTGACGGTCCACAATCTTGCCTTCCAGGGCGTGTTTCCGCCGTCGCTGCTACCCGTACTCGGGCTGCCTCCATGGTCTTTCACCATCGATGGCGTCGAGTATTTCGGCGCGATCAGCTTCCTCAAGGCCGGCCTGCTGTTCGCCGACCGGATCACCACGGTCTCGCCGACCTACGCTGCCGAGATCCGCACCCCGACGGACGGCATGGCCCTTGATGGTCTGCTGCGCGGGCGCGGTGGTGCCGTCAGCGGCATCCTCAACGGCATCGACACGGAGGTCTGGAACCCGGCCACGGACCCGCTGTTGCCGGCGCGCTACGACGCGACCGACCTTGCCGCGCGCACGCGCAACCGGGCGGAGCTGCAGTTCCGCTTTTCGCTGGCCGAGGACGCGGCGGCGCCGCTGTTCGCGGTGATCAGCCGGCTGACCTTGCAAAAGGGCATGGACCTGCTGCTGGCGGCATTGCCGGTGTTGCTGGCGGAGGGGGGACAACTTGCTGTGCTCGGCGCCGGGGCGGCGGAGATCGAACAGGGTTTCCGCGCCGCCGCCGCCGCCCATCCCGGCCGCGTCGGCTGCTTCGTCGGCTATGACGAGGGGCTCGCGCATCTTCTGCAGGGCGGGGCGGATGCGCTGCTGGTGCCGTCGCGGTTTGAGCCGTGCGGGCTGACGCAGCTTTGCGCGCTGCGCTACGGCGCGGTGCCGGTGGTGGCCCGCGTCGGCGGGCTGGCCGACACGGTGATCGATGCCTCGCCGATGGCGCTGGCGGCCGGTGCGGCGACCGGAGTGCAGTTCGCGCCGGTGACGGCGGAAATGCTGGAGGCGGGGATTCGCCGCGCCGCGTCGCTGCACCGGATGCCGCTGGCGTGGCAACGGCTGCAGCGCAACGGCATGGCCACCGACGTGTCGTGGCGCGACCCGGCCCGCCGCTACGCTGCCCTCTATCGCGAGGTTTCGGGCTGAACGCCATGCAGGCAAACGAAGGTGCGCCGGAGCCGCTCGGCGCGACGCCGGACGCGACCGGCACGAATTTCGCGGTGTTCTCGGCACATGCGTCCGCGATCGAGGTCTGTCTGTTCGATGCGGCGCAGGAACGCGAGGTCGCGCGCGTCGCCTTGCCCGCGCGCACCGGCGACGTTTGGCACGGGTACATTGCTGGCGTTGCGGTCGGCGCACGCTACGGATTGCGCGCGCATGGACCGTATGCGCCGCAGGATGGGCATCGCTTCAACCCGCACAAGCTGCTGCTCGATCCCTATGCTGCTGCGATCGACCGTACGCTGCGGCTGCATCCGACCATGTTCGCCGACAACAGCGAGACCGACAGCGCCCCGCACATGGCGAAGGCGGTCGTCAGCGTGCCGGACACCGAGCTGCGCGCCGCGGTGCCGCTGGTGCCGTGGGACCGGACGGTCCTTTACGAGCTGAATGTGCGCGGATTCTCCATGCGCCATCCCGAGATTCCCGAGTCCGTACGCGGCACGTTCGCCGCGCTCGCACATCCGGCCGCGATCGGGCATCTCATGCGTCTCGGCATCACGTCGGTGGAGGTCATGCCGAGTGCCGCCTGGATCGAGGAGCGGCATCTGGCGGCTCTCGGGCTGGCAAATGCGTGGGGCTACAATCCGGTGGCCTTCATGGCGCCGGACCCGCGGCTTGCGCCGGGGGGGTGGGCGGAGGTGCGCGCGGCCGTCGCGGCGCTGGCCGCCGCGGGGATCGAGACGATCCTCGACGTGGTGCTGAACCACTGCGGCGAAGGTGACGAACTCGGGCCGACGCTATCGCTGCGCGGGCTGGACAACGCCACCTATTACCGGCTGCGCGCAGATCGGCGGCTCTATGTGGACGACACCGGCTGCGGCGACACACTGGCGCTGGACCAGCCAGCGGTGCTGCGGCTGGCAACGGATGCGCTGCGCAGCTGGGCGCGGCGCACCGGCGTGCATGGCTTCCGCTTCGATCTGGCGACCACGCTCGGGCGCCGTGACGGCGGCTTCGATCCGGCCGCGCCGCTGCTCAGCGCGATCGCGCAGGACCCGGAGTTGCGCCGGCTGAAGCTGATTGCCGAGCCGTGGGATCCGGGACCGGACGGGTATCAGGTCGGACGGTTCCCGGCGTCCTGGGGCGAGTGGAACGATCGGTTCCGCGATGCGGCGCGGCGGTTCTGGCGCGGCGACAGCGGTACGACGGGTGAGCTGGCGACGCGGCTGGCGGGCTCCGCCGACCTGTTCGCGCCCAGGCGGCGCCCCTCGCGCAGCGTCAATTTCGTCGTCGCGCACGATGGCTTCACGCTGGCCGACCTCGTCGGCTATGCGCGCAAGCACAACGAGGCCAACGGCGAAACCAATCGCGACGGTACCGACCTCAACTATTCCTGGAACCACGGCGTCGAGGGGCCGAGTGCCGATCCTGCCGTGCAGGAGGCGCGCGCAGCCGACCAGCGGGCGCTGCTGGCCACGCTGCTGCTCGCGCGTGGCACGCCGATGCTGGCGATGGGCGCGGAGCTGGGTCATTCCCAGGGCGGCAACAACAACGCCTATGCGCAGGACAACGCGACCAACTGGCTGGACTGGACGGCGGCGCTGCCGGGGCTGGCGGACTTCGTGGCGCAGTTGCTGGCGCTGCGCCGTGCTCATCCGGCGCTGCGGCAGGATCGCTTTCTCGTCGGTAAGGCGACCGACGAGACGCTGCTGCCTGATGTGGCCTGGCTGGGGGCCGACGGGCGGCCGATGGCGGACTGGGCAGGGGCGCAGACCTTGCTCGCCGTGTTCGCGGCCGAGGGCGACCGGGTAGTGCTGGTGTTCCATCGCGGTGCCGCAGCCGTGCCGATCGCCTTGCCGCCGGCGCGCAACGGTTTCGCGTGGGAGCTGGCGCTGGGCAGCAGCGCGGAGGCGCCTTCGCGCCGGATGGACTCGCTGCAGCTGATCTGTCCCGCGCGCGCCGTGCTTGCGGTCGTCGAGGCCGCGGCGCCGGAGCGGTGGCGAACTGATACCGATGCCGCGCTGCTCGCGAGGCTGGCCGACGCGGCAGGCATCGCGCCGGAGTGGTGGGACATCGGCGGCCGCCGCCACCTCGTCGGCCCCGAGACGCAGCGCGCCCTGCTCGCCGCCATGCGCCTGCCCGCCAGCACAAGCGCGCAAGCGCGCGAGTCGCTCGAGCGGTTCGCCGCCGGGCACCAGCGCAGGGCGCTGCCGCATGCCGTGGTGGTGCGGGAGGGGACCGCGCCCGTCCTGGACGTCACGGCGGAACCGGGCCGGTATCTGGTGATCGAGGGCGAGGACGGCGCGCAGGAGCCCCTCGCGATCGCCGTCGAGGCGGCGGGCGAGATGTCGTGCGCC
>JAJZVE010000091.1 GCA_021845835.1 Pseudomonadota bacterium
CAACATCACGCACGCGCAGATGGCGGTGAACATCAGCCAGCGCGAGGCGGCGCTGCCGACCCGGCCAGGCGACGAGAGCATCCTGTGCGCGATGCCGCTGTTTCACGTGTTCGCGGTCGCCATGTGTTTGCACCTGAGCGCCTATTGCCGGGGCAAGCTGGTGATCCTGCCGCGCTACAAGCCCGACCTCGTGCTGCAGCAGATTGCACGGGAACGCATCACCCGTCTTCCGGCGGGGCCGACGGTGTTCATCGGGCTGATGAATCACCAGGACTTCGACGCGACCGATTTCACCTCGCTGCGCACCGCCTATTCCGGCGCGGGGCCTTTGCCCGAGGACACGCTGCGCGAGTGGGAAAGGCGCACCGGCTGCCCGATCCTGGAAGGATTCGGGCAGACCGAGTCCGGGCCGGTGCTCACCTATGTCCGCGAGGGCGGCCCCCGCAAGGCGGGATCGGTCGGGCCGGCGCTGCCATTGACCGAGGTGCAGATCGTCGATGTCGAGACCGGATCGACGGTGCTGCCGGTCGGGGAAATCGGCGAGATTCGTGCCCGCGGCCCACAGATCATGTCCGGCTATCGCAACCGTCCCACGGAGACCGCCGAGGCACTGCGCGACGGCTGGCTCTACACCGGCGATATCGGCGAATTCGATGCCGGGGGCTATCTCTACGTGCGCGATCGCAAGAAGGACATGGCCATCGTCGGCGGATACAGCGTTTACCCGCGCGAGATCGACGAGGTTCTGCATGCCCATCCGGCGGTCAGGGAGGCCGCCGCCGCGGGCGTTCCCGACGCCTATTACGGCGAAAGCCTTCGCGCCTGCGTGGTCATGAAGGACGGCGCCAGCGCCACGGTCGAGGACATCCTGGCGTACTGCCGGGCCAATCTCGCCAGATACAAGGTTCCCACGAAGATCGTCATCGCCAGGGAACTGCCGAGAACCAACGTGGGGAAGGTCGATCGAAGGGCGCTGCGGCAGAAATTGGCCGATCAGGCGTGACCAGGGCCGCCGCTGCGGCGGCAGGCCGGCGTGACACCAGCCTGCGCCGACCGGATCAGGCGGACAGTTCCGCCGCCGTAGCGATCACCCGCGATACCATGCCGTAGGCGATCGCCTCCTCCGCGCTCATCCAGTAGTTGCGGTCGGTGTCGGTGGCGACCTTCTCGTAGGTCTGGCCGGTCTCGCGCGCGATCAGGCGGTTCAGCCGCTCGCGCATCTTCACGATCTCACGCGCCTCGATGTCGATATCCACCGCCGGACCGCGCACGCCGCCCATCGGCTGGTGCAGCAGGAAGCGCGTGTTGGGCAGGCAGAAGCGCCGCTCCCTGGCGCCGGCAAGGAAGATCAGCGCGCCGGCCGAGGCGACCCAGCCGGTGCCGATCATGCGTATCGGCGCCTCGGCATCGACGAAGCGGATCATGTCGTGGATGGTGTCGCCGCTCTCGACATGACCGCCGGGCGAATTGACGTAAACCTCGATCGGCGCCGCCGACTGGCCGACGAGCGCCAGCAGCCGCCCGGTCACGTCGCGCGCCAGCTTGTCGTCGATCGCGCCGAAGATCAGCACCTTGCGCTGGCGCAGCAGCCGGTGCTCCAGCTCGTTGATCGGCGCAGAGAGGGCCTTGTTCTCGTCCGGCTCCTGCGGCTCGGGGCCGCCCGGCTCAGGCACCTCGGGGTCGTGCGGCGGATCGGAGGCGAAGGGACGCATGCGGGGCTCCATCGAACTCGCCTCCTATCTGGCCCGACGCGGCCGCGCTGTCCACCTGCGCGGGCGGCGAAAGGCGCCGGCGCCGCTCGCTGATCCCAGGACGGGCGCGGATACGCGGCGCGGCGGCGGTTACGGCACCACTTTTTCCGCCGTGTTGGTGATGGCGTGTCCCGCGGCCGACAGGTCCTCGCCGGCGCCGGCGACGGTGTTGCAGCCGGCGAGCAGCGCCAGCAGCGGCAGGGCGAGCAGAAACAGTCGCATGGCCTGATCCTCACGACGGTGACGCCCGGCCGCCGCCGCAATCTGCGGCGACAGCCGGAACATTGCGTATCGGGCCACACCCGGCCGCCGATCGTCCAGCGGGATTTTCCTCCGCCGTCGCTCGTCCGCTACTGCGCGCTCTCCGCGCCGTTGGTGATGGCGTGGCCGGCGTTCGACATGTCCTGACCCGCCCCGGCCATCGTGTTGCAGGCGGCCAGCAGCGGCGCCGCGACGAGCACGGCAAGCAGCGGGGCGACAAGGCGCAATACACGCATGGCTTCCTCGTTCCGATTGTTGCGAAAACAGCGGCAGGCCGCGCCGGACAGGCGCCGTCGCGCACTGTCCCGCCGCCGGCCCGTGCATCCTGCTGACGCCCGGCGGGGCGGAAAGTTCCGGTCGGCGACGACAGCAGCGAACCGGACCGGCCGCGTCGCCGCAATGAAAGATAATTCGGCCCGTCAGCCGGTACCCCCGGCGGCTCCTGCATCATGTTGCGGCTTCGACCCCGCCTCGTCATAGTCCGCAGGCAGGCGGGCGGGGTGGCGCCCGCTCCCGCCGCCGGTTCGGTGCGAAGGGAGGTCAGGATGGACGCAGCCGCACCCGGCCAGTTCCGGGACAATGCCGTCTTCTGGCTCCTTGACCGCCATCTGTCGGAGGGCCGGGGCGATCATCCGGCGTTCATCGACCCGCATCGCCGCCTGACCTACGCGGCGCTGGCCGAGGCGAGCGCGCGCTTCGCCGGCGGGCTGGCCGCGGCGGGCATCGGGCGGGAACGGCGGCTGCTGATGCTCATGCTCGACACGGTGGATTTCCCCGTCGCGTTCCTGGGCGCGCTGCGCGCCGGCGTGGTGCCGGTGCCGGTCAACACGCTGCTGCCGCCGGAGCAGGTGGCCTACATGCTGGCGGACAGCCGGGCAGAGGCGGTGTGCGTGTCCGCCCCCTGCCTGGCCGCGCTGGGCGAGGTGATCGCCGCCTCGCCGTATCTGCGGCTGGTGCTGGTCGCGGGCGTGGACGGCGCGCCGGTACGGGACCTGCCGGCCGGAGGGCGCGACGTCGCCGCCTTCGTCGCGACCGCGCCGGCGGCGCCGGAGCCGCTGGCGGCGAGCGCGGACGAGGTGGCGTTCTGGCTCTATTCCTCCGGTTCGACCGGCGTGCCCAAGGGCACGAAGCATGTGCATGGCAGCCTGCGCGCCACGGCCGACACCTATGCTGCGCAGGTGCTCGGCATTCGCGCCGACGACGTGGTGTTCTCGGCGGCCAAGATGTTCTTCGCCTATGGCCTGGGCAACGCGCTGACCTTCCCGATGTCGGTCGGCGCCACCACCATTCTGCTGCCGGACCGGCCGGCGCCCGACGCGGTGCTGGGCGTGCTGCGGGCGCGGCAGCCGACCATCTTCTGCGCGGTGCCGACGCTGTATGCGGCGCTGCTCGTGCAGCCCGCGCTCGGCCACGGCGCCGGGTCGGCGCGGCTGCGAATCTGCGTCTCCGCCGGCGAGCCGCTGCCCGAGCATGTCGGGCGGCGCTGGTCGGAGGTGGTGGGCGCCGACATCCTGGACGGCATCGGCAGCACCGAGATGCTGCACATCTTCGTCAGCAACCGGCCCGACCGGCTGCGCTACGGCACCACGGGGATCGCCGTACCGGGCTACGATGTGCGCATCGTGGACGAGCACGACCGCGACGTGGCGCCGGGCGACACCGGGGAAATGCTGGTGCGCGGGCCGTCGGCGGCCGAGGGCTACTGGAACCAGCGCGAGCGGTCGCGGCGCACCTTCCAGGGCGAATGGACCCGCACCGGCGACAAATACGTGCAGGAACCGGACGGCTGCTACCGCTATCAGGGCCGCGCCGACGACATGTTCAAGGTGAGCGGCATCTGGGTCTCGCCGTTCGAGGTGGAAGCGGCGCTGATGACGCACGCGGCGGTGCAGGAAGCCGCGGTGGTGGGGCGGCAGGACGCGGACGGGCTGGTCAAGCCGATGGCGTTCGTGGTGCTGAAACCTGGTTACGACACCGACGCGGCGCTGCTGGAGGAACTGAAATCGTGGGTGAAGGAGCGGGCCGGCGTCTGGAAGTATCCGCGCTGGCTGCAGGTGGTGGACGAACTGCCGAAAACGGCAACCGGGAAGATCCAGCGTTTCAGGCTGCGCGCCACCCTGGCGCCATGACGCCTGGGGAGATCGGGCTCGCCGAAGGGCGGCTGGAGACCGGCTGGTGGGGGCCGGGACCGGACGCCGCGCCGACGCTGGTGCTGCTGCACGAGGGACTCGGCAGCCTCGGCCTGTGGCGGCAGTTCCCGGCGCGGCTCGCCGCGGCGACCGGGTGCGGCGTGTTCGCCTATTCCCGCTTCGGCTATGGCGGTTCCGACCCGGCCGCGCTGCCGCGGCCGCTCGACTACATGCAGCGCGAGGCGCGGCTGGTGCTGCCGCGCGTGCTGGACGCGATCGGACTGCGGCGCGGCGTGCTGGTCGGACATTCCGACGGCGGCTCGATCGCGGCGATTTATGCAGGTTCCTTTCAGGATTGCCGGATCGCCGGCCTGGTGCTGCTGGCGCCGCATTTCTTCACCGAGCCGATGGGGCTGGCCGCCATCGCCGAGACCGGCCGGCGCTTCCGCGACAGCGACCTGCCCGCGCGTCTCGCCCGCCACCACCGCGAGCCGGCGGCGACGTTCCGGGGCTGGCACGACGCCTGGCTCGATCCGGATTTTCCCGCCGTCTTCGACCTGCGGCCCGACATCGCCCGGATCCGCGCGCCGATCCTCGCCATCCAGGGCGAGGCGGACCCGTACGGCACGGCCGATCAACTCCGCGTGTTGCAGCGCGAGAGCGATTGCCCGGTCGAGGTGGAGATGCTGCCCGGGGTCGCGCACGCGGCGCACGCCGACGCGCCGGATGCCGTGCTGGCGGCGGTGCGCGACTTCACGACGCGCCTGTTCGGAACGCCACAACAAGAAAAATAATGCAATTCGCCTGACCTTGTGTCGGCGAGGGTGCGCATTATATCGCCCAGACCGCGCTGACGCCGGCGAAGGGAGAAACGCATGCCCGACATCGACTTCCGCACCGACCCGACGCGCTACCGACACTGGAAGCTGGAATTCGACGGCCCGGTCGCGCATCTGGTTATGGACGTCGATCCCGCCGGCGGGCTGCTGGACGGCTATGAGCTGAAGCTCAATTCCTACGACCTCGGCGTCGATATCGAGCTGGCGGACGCGATCCAGCGGCTGCGCTTCGAGCATCCCGAAGTGGGCGCGGTTGTCATCCGTTCCGGCAAGGAAGGCGTGTTCTGCGCCGGCGCCAACATCCGCATGCTCGGCCGCGCGACGCACGGCCACAAGGTGAATTTCTGCAAGTTCACCAACGAGACGCGCTGCGCCATCGAGGATGCGACGGAGAATTCCAGGCAGGTCTATCTCTGCGCGGTGAACGGCCCGGCCGCCGGCGGCGGCTATGAACTGGCCGTCGCCTGCGAGCACATCATGCTGATCGACGACCGCCGCTCCTCCGTCGCGCTGCCGGAGATGCCGCTGCTCGCGGTGCTGCCGGGCACCGGCGGGCTGACGCGCGTGACCGACAAGCGCCGCGTGCGGCGCGACCTGGCCGACGTGTTCTGCTCGGTCGAGGAAGGCGTGCGCGGCAAGCGCGCGGTCGCGTGGCGGCTGGTGGACGAGGTGGTGCCGCCGTCGGCGTGGCAGGCGCGCGTGGCCGAGCGCGCGCGGGAATTCGCCGCCCGCAGCGACCGGCCGCGCGATGCCGGGGGCGTCGCGCTGACGCCGCTTGCGCGCCACGTCGAGGGCGACACGATCCGCTGGAGCACGGTTACGGTGGAGCTGGACCGCGCCGGCCACCGCGCCGCCATCAGCGTGACCGCCCCCGCCGCCGCGCCGCCGGCGACGCCGGAGGCAGCAAAGTCGGCTGAGTTCTGGCCGTTGCGCATGGCGCGCGAACTCGATGATGCGATCATGCATCTGCGCACCAACGAGCCGGAACTCGGCTTGTGGGTTCTCAGGACGCAGGGCAACGCCGCCGCCGTGCTGGCGCATGACGCATTCCTGGAAACCCACGCATCGGACTGGTTCGTCCGCGAAGTGCGGCTCTATCTCAAGCGCGTGCTGAAACGGCTGGACGTGACCTCGCGCAGCCTGATCGCGCTGATCGAGCCGGGCAGTTGCTTCGCCGGCACGCTCGCCGAACTCGCCTTCGCGGCCGATCGCGCCGTGATGTTCAGCGGCACACGCGCCGGCGACAACCGGCCGCCGGCCACGCTTGCGCTGTCGCCGCTCAATTTCGGCGCCTATCCGATGGGCAACGGGCTGACGCGGCTGCAGGCGCGGTTCTGGGGCGAACCCGGCAGCGTCGGCCGCGCCGAAGCGAACATCGGCGCGCGCATCGCGGCGGAGGAAGCCGAGGCGCTCGGCCTCGTCACCGTCGCCTATGACGAGACCGACTGGGACGACGAGGTGCGCATCCTGCTGGAGGAGCGGGCAAGTTTCTCGCCCGACGCACTGACGGGCATGGAGGCGAACCTGCGCTTCGTCGGCCCGGAGACGATGGAGACGCGCATCTTCGGCCGGCTCACCGCGTGGCAGAACTGGATTTTCCAGCGCGCCAACGCGGTCGGCGAACAAGGTGCTCTGAAGCGCTACGGCAGCGGCGTGCAGCCGAGCTACGACCGCGCGCGCGTGTAACGAGAGGCAGGGAGGCGCAGCAATGACCGACGGCATGCACGTCGATTACGACGGCCTGATTCCGAACAACGTCGATCTCAACGCCGATGCGCGCGTGCGCAAGGCGCTGGAGACCTGGCACCCCGGCTACATCGACTGGTGGAAGGACATGGGGCCGGAAGGCTTCCAGGACAGCCTGGTGTATCTGCGCACGGCGGTCAGCGTCGATCCGAAGGGCTGGGCGAAGTTCGACTACGTGAAGATGCCGGACTACAAATGGGGCATCCTGCTGGCGCCGAAGGTGGCAGGCCGCAGCGTCGGCTTCGGCCAGCACAAGGGCGCGCCGGCGTGGCAGGACGTGCCCGGCGAATACCGCGGCATGCTGCGCCGGCTGATGGTGATCCAGGGCGACACCGAGCCGGCGTCGGTCGAACAGCAGCGCCATCTCGGCAAGACCGCGCCCTCGCTCTATGACATGCGCAATCTGTTCCAGGTGAATGTCGAGGAAGGCCGCCATCTCTGGGCGATGGTCTATCTGCTGCAGAAATACATGGGCAAGGACGGGCGCGAGGAGGCGGAGGAACTGCTGCGCCGGCGCAGCGGCCACCAGGACAGCCCGCGCATGCTCGGCGCCTTCAACGAGGAGACGCCGGACTGGGTGAGCTTCTTCATGTTCACCTTTTTCACCGACCGCGACGGCAAGATGCAGTTGGAGGCGCTGGCGCAATCGGGCTTCGATCCGCTGTCGCGCACCTGCCGCTTCATGCTGACCGAGGAAGCGCACCACATGTTCGTCGGCGAAACCGGCGTGCAGCGCATCATCGAACGCACCTGCGCGGCGATGCAGCAGGCCGGCGTCACCGACCCGGCCGACGTGGCGCGCATTCGCGCGCTCGGCGTGATCGACCTGCCGGCGCTGCAGCGCAAGATCAACATGCATTTTCCGCTCACGCTCGACCTGTTCGGCAACGAGGTCTCGACCAATGCGGCCAACGCCTACAACGCCGGCCTGAAGGGCCGCTATCGCGAGGACAGGCTGGACGACGACCACCGCCTGCTGGACGCGACCTATCCGGTGCTGCGCTGCAAGGATGGCGTCATCGTCAGCGAGGACGTGGCGGCGCTGTCGGCGCTGAACATGCGGCTGCGCGACGATTACGTGCAGGACTGCCAGGGCGGCGTGAACCGCTGGAACAAGGTGATCGAGAAAGCAGGCATCCCGTTCCGCCTGACGCTGCCGCATGTCGCCTTCAACCGCCGCATCGGCGAGTTCGCCGGCATCCACTGCGATCCCGACGGACAGGTGATCGACGCTGCCGCCTGGGCGGCGAACCGCGACCGCTGGCTGCCGTCGGCCGACGACCGGCTGTATATCACCGGCCTGATGCGGCCGGTGGACACGGCCGGCGCCTTCGCCTCCTGGATCGCGCCGCCGAAGGTCGGCATCGACAACAAGCCGGGCGACTTCGAATACGTGAAGCTGTGGAATTCCTGAGCGCGGCGGGGCGGGCGTCATGGACGGCGGCCAGGAAGCGGCACTGAAGCAGCATCTGATCGACCCGGAGATCTGCATCCGCTGCAACACCTGCGAGGCGACCTGCCCGGTCGGCGCCATCACGCACGACGACAGCAACTATGTCGTCGATGCCGGCACCTGCAATCACTGCATGGACTGCGTGGCCCCCTGCCCGACCGGCGCGATCGACAACTGGTTCCAGGTCGCTGCGCCGTTCAGCGTCGCGGAGCAGTTCTCCTGGCAGGAACTGCCGCCGCGGCCGGCGGCGGCGCAAATGCCGGCGCCGGTCGATGCGCTGGACGACGAGGCCGCCGCCCTGATCGCCGATGCGCACCAGGGCGCGGGCGGCGCGGTGCGCGCGCCGGCCTCGGCCAGCAAGCCGCGCGTCAACCTGTTCAACCGCGCCAACCCGGCGATCGCGAAAGTGACCGGCAATATCCGCGTCACCAGGGCGGGCACCGGGTCGGATGTGCATCACCTCATCCTCGATTTCGGCATGGTGCCGTTCCCGGTGCTGGAGGGGCAGAGCCTCGGCATCGTCCCGCCCGGCAGCGACGCCGGCGGCCGGCCGCACGCGATGCGGCTCTATTCCATCTGCAGCGCCCGCGACGGCGAGCGGCCGAACACCAACAACCTCGCGCTGACCGTCAAGCGCGTGGCCGAACCGCGGCCGGACGGCACGCTGTTCCGCGGCGTCGCCTCCAACTATCTGTGCGACCTGCCCCTCGGCGCCGAGGTGAAGGTGGTCGGCCCGTTCGGCGCGACGTTCCTGATGCCCGACGATCCCGACGCCGACATCCTGATGTTCTGCACCGGCACCGGGGCGGCACCGTTCCGCGGCTTCACCGAGCGGCGACGGCGGCTGGCGATGCAGGGGCGCGGCCGGCTGCACCTGTATTTCGGCGCACGCACGCCGCAGGAACTGCCGTATTTCGGTCCGCTGCAGAAAGTGCCGGCGACGGTGCTGGAGCAGCATCTGGTGTTCAGCCGCCTGCCCGGCGCGCCCAGGGAATACGTGCAGGACCGGCTGCGCGCCCACGGCGCGGCGGCGGCGGCGCTGCTCGGCAAGGCCACCACGCATCTCTATGTCTGCGGCCTGCGCGGGCTGGAAGCCGGCGTCGAGGAAGCGTTGGCCGCGATCGGCCGCGCACACGGCATCGACTGGCCGGCGCTGCGCGCGACCATGCGCGGCGAGGGGCGCTATCACGTCGAGACATATTGAGGCCGCGCCCTACCCCGCCGGCGCCGTCGCCACGCCCGGCAGGGCGAGCAGGTCGCGCAGGCTCTCCTCCACGCTGCGCCCGCTGGTGTCCACGGTGAAGTCCGCGCGCGCATAGAGCGCCTCGCGGCTGGCCAGGATCGCGCGCAGATCCTGCATCGCGCGGCGGTTGTCGCGCATCGGCCGCAGGTCGCCCTGTTCCTGCACCCGGCGCATGTGTTCCTCCGGCGATGCGCGCAGCCACACGGTCGCGCAGGTGTCCAGCAGGAATTCGAACGTTCCCGCCTCGGCGACGATGCCGCCGCCGGTCGCGATCACCATCGGCGCGCCGTCGCGTACCAGCCGCTGCAGCGCCGCGCGTTCCAGTTGCCGGAACGCCTCCTGCCCCAGCACCGCGAAGATGTCGGACAGCTCCATGCGCCCCTCGCGCTCCACCTCGCGGTCCAGTTCCACGAAGTTGATGCCGAGCCGGGCCGCCAGCACGCGGCCGAGCGTCGATTTGCCGGCGCCACGCAGCCCGATCAGGGCGATGCGGCGGGCGCGCGACCGCGCCTCCTGCCGGCCGAAGCGGGCCTGCAGCAGCGCCCGCGCCTCGGCCAGCCGCGCCTCCGGCAGATGTGCCACCGCCTGCTCCAGCAACAGCCGCTCCACCGAGCGTTCCGGCCGCTCGGCCACCAGTTCCTCGGCGTCGATGCCGAGCGCGCGCGCGATCCGCCGCAGCAGCAGGATGGAGATGTTGCCGCTGCCGGCTTCCAGTTGCGCGATGTAGCGTTCCGAGACCGCGCTGCGGCGCGACAGGTCGCGGCGGGTGACGCCGCGGCGGGCGCGCGCCGTGCGCAGGCGCTGCCCGATCGCCCGCAGATAGGGCTGATCGCCCGGCTCGCTGTGCGCCCGCTCCGGCGGCGCGCTGTCCTCGACATCCATCCGCCCATACTAAGCCAGCCGCCGCCGCCGCGGGAACCTGCCGGCTCGCGCGCCGGCCCGCCGGTCCCGGCGGGGGGCCGTCGGCGCGGTCAGGTCCGGTCGGCGTCCCTGACGGCCCTGCGCGCCGCGCGGGACAGCAGCATGCGATCGTGGACCAGCGCGAGGATTTCAACCACGCCGTCCACAGCGACGCGATAGACGAGGACGTGGCGCGGCGACCGGACGCGACGGGCGGGTTCGATCCTGAACCGGCTGGATCGCATCATGAAGGCGCGAACACCGGGCAGGCCGGGGATCCCGGCCGATCCCGCCAAGCCAGGGTTCTCGCCGATAGCCTGCATCGCGGTCAGGATCAACAGGCGATAGCGATCCGCCGCCTCCTTGCCGTGCGTCCGCGCGCTTTCCAGAAGGACCGCAATGATCGCCCCTTCCGCCGCCCGCGTGATCCTGGGAACCACTACTCTTCGGGTGCCAGTTGCTCGCGCACGCGGGCTGCGATGCGGTCATCGAGTCGCGTCCAGTCGTCTTGCGTCTCCAGCGTGACGAACCGTCCCGCCTCGATATCGGCGATGCCCGCGGCGACCGCGGCGGCGAGTTCGTCCTCGTCCTCCTCGATCTCGTCGATCAGCCGGCGCACCGCCGCCGCGACGAACGCCGCCGCGCTCTGCGCACGGCCTTCGGCCACCTGCCGCTCGATCTCGCGCTGCAGTTCGTCGGGAAGCTGCACGACACTCATCGGTTGCTCCTCTCGGCGTGGCGGCGAATATAGCCCCGATGCGACCGCTCAGAAAGCCGGAGTGGGGGCGGAATGCGCTGCGCTTTTTCGTCCTGCGCCGGCTCAAGATCCGGAGACAGTTCTGAAATAGAAACGAATTGGGCACAGCTCGG
>JAJZVE010000092.1 GCA_021845835.1 Pseudomonadota bacterium
CCACCTCGCTGCTGATGACGGCGATTCCGGAATACGCGGTGAAGGGGATCCAGCGCACCCGGGCCGGCAACCGCGACCGCTACACGGCCCCGGCCAACACCTTCCAGGCCAAGGACGGTCCGTGGATCAATATCATCACAGGTGCGGATCCCCTGTTCAGGCGTTTCGTGCGGATGATCGGCCGTCCTGAGATCCTGGAGGACCCGCGCTTCTCGACGCTGGCGGCGCGCATGCAGAACGTGGAGGCGGCCGAGGCGATCGTCGCCGAATGGGTGGCAGGCCTGACCGCTGACGAGGCCGTGCGGCGCCTCAGCGAGGCCGAGATCCCGTCCGCCAGAATCGCAACCATCAAGGACGTGGTCGAGAGTCCCTACATGCGCGAGGCTGCCAACATCATCGATGTCGAGCACCCGACCGCCGGCACGGTTCCGATGAGCGGGCCTGCGATCAAGGTCGGCGGCGAAACCCCGTGTATCGCGCCTGCCCCGCTGCTCGGCCAGCACACGGACGAGGTGCTGGCCGAGTGGCTCCTGCTCTCCGCGGCTGAAATCGCGGACCTGAAAACTGCCCGTGTCGTCTGACTGCCGGGTCCGCATTGCGTTGGCAACTTGGAGACGTGCATTGCTTCGCCCAGGCGGCCGTGAGCAACAGCAACGACCACAGGACCGCTGCCCGCGTGGTCACGGCGGCGCTGCGGCGACACGGCGCCGAGGGCACCCTCGGCCAGAGCATTCCCCCCGCGCCCCGTGGTCCGGCGGGCCTGCGCCGGGGCCTTCCCGTCGCGCTCGAAGCCAAAATGGCCGGTCCCGGCTCCAGGGTTCTCTGCCTCGCCGACGCGGAATAAAATCGTTTTTACTCACGGCTGGCCGGTACGTTGCCGGCACGGAGATAGCCAAGGCGTCGATTTCGCTCTGCGTCACCGACGATGAACGCGACAAGCGTTTCGCAGTGCCCGCGTCCCGGCCGGCCCGGCGGCTGCAGTGATGGCGGGCGTCACCAGCGCCGGTGTCCGGGCGGCGGGCGTTCACTGATGTCGGCAAGGATGCACCAACGATAAGCGGGCACGGTCGGGAAGGAAACGGAATGGCGCAGGCGGGGCAATTGCTGAGTGCGAAAGGCATCACCAAGGTGTTCGGCAGCACGGCGGTTCTGCGCGATGTCGATTTCGATCTGAATGCCGGCGAGATCCACGCCCTGATCGGCGAGAATGGCGCGGGCAAGTCGACCCTCATGAACATTCTGAGCGGCAATTTCCCGCCCTCCGCCGGTTCCATCGTGATCGACGGGCAGGAACGTGTCATCCGCAATCCCGTCGAAGCCATCGCCGCCGGCATTGCCATGATGCATCAGGAACCCAAGGTCGCAGCGGCACTCAGCGTGGCGGAAAACGTCTTCATGGGCCGGCTGCCCAAAATGGGGGGCATATTCCTCGACACGAAGTCGCTGAACCGGAAGGTCGAGCCGGTCCTGCGCGACATCGGCGCGTCGTTCGACGTCTCGACGCCGGTCGCGCGGCTAAGCGTGGCGCAGTGCCAACTGGTGCAACTCGCCCGCGCCATCACGCAGGATGCCCGGCTGATCGTGCTCGACGAGCCGACGGCCAGCCTGACGCCGGTCGAGACGGAGACGCTGTTTTCCCTCATGCGGCGCCTGGTGGCGCGGGGCGTGGCCTTCATCTACATCTCGCACCACCTGGACGAGGTGTTCGCGATCGCCGACCGCGTGACGGTCCTGCGCGACGGCGCGCGGGTCACCACCAGGCACGTCGCCGCCACCAGCAAGGCCGAACTCATCACGCTGATGGTCGGACGCGACCTCGGTTCCCACTTTCCGCCGCGTCGCGTGGCCAATCCGGGCGCGGTCGTGCTGCAGACCGAAGGACTGTCGGGCCCAGGGTTCAGCGACGTCTCGCTGCGCCTGCATCGCGGCGAGATCGTGGGGCTTGCCGGGCTGGTGGGCGCAGGGCGCACGGAACTTGCGCGCGTGCTGTGCGGCGCGGCGAAGGCGACCGGCGGCAGGATCCGGCTGGCGGGCGAAGTTGTGCGCTTCGGCAATCCCGCCGAGGCCGTCGCCTCTGGCATCGCCTATCTGGCCGAGGACCGGCGGGATTCGATCTTCCGCCCGCTGACGGTCCAGCAGAACATCACGCTGGCGGCGCGCGCCTCCTTCGCCAGATATGGCCTGGTGAACGCCAAAGCCGAGCGCGCGGCGGCAGAGAGCTATGTGCGTCAGCTCAACATCGCAGCCGCTTCCATTACCCAGATCGCCGGCCACCTGAGCGGCGGCAACCAGCAGAAATGCGTGATCGCGCGGTGGATCCTGCGCCAGCCCAGGGTCGTGCTGTTCGACGAGCCGACCCGCGGGATCGACGTAGGCGCCAAGCGCGAGATCTACGGCCTCATCCACCAGTTGGCCGACGCCGGCTGCGCGATACTGATGATATCTTCGGAACTTCCGGAAGTGATCAGCATCAGCGATCGCATCATGGTGATATGCGAGGGCCGTATCAGCGGCGAGCTCAATGCCGCCACCACCACGGAAGCTGCCGTGATTGCGTTGGCGGTCCCGCAAAGCAGGAGGACTGTGGGTCATGTCCAACGCTGAACCGCAAGCCGGCTCCGTCCTCGTCCAGGTGGCCGCGCCGCGGGCGCTGCCCCGCCTGCGCGCCAGCGTCGCAGCGCACAGCGTGGCGTTGGGCAACTTCTTCGCGCTGGTGCTGCTGCTCGTCTTCGGCAGCATTCTTTCGCCGCATTTCCTCAGCGTGCAGAACATCTTCAACGTTCTGCGCGGCGCCAGCATGGTCGGCATCGTCAGCGTCGGCATGACGTTCGTCATCCTGAACCGCGGCATCGACCTGTCCGTCGGGTCGCTGGTCGGGATTGCCAGCGTGCTGATGGCAGGGTTCATGCCGTTCGGCTTCGTGGGCTGGGCAATCCTGCCCGCCGTGGCCGCGATGCTGCTGGGCGTCGCCAACGGACTGCTCATCACCGTCGCCAGGCTGCAGCCCTTCATCGCCACTCTTGGCATGATGATCTTCGCGCGCGGCCTGGTTTACCTGTACTCCGACGGCAGCCCGATCGTCGCCCAGAACGTGCCATGGGCGGTCAAGAAGCTGGGATCCGGCTATCTGGGCGTCGTGCCGGTGCCGGTGGTGATGTTTCTCGTCTGCGCGGTGGTCGGTCACGTCGTGCTCCGCCGCACGATCTTCGGCCGCGAGATCTACGCGGTGGGCGCGAACGAGGAAGCCGCGCGCCTCGCCGGCATTCGCACCCGGATCAACCAGATCAAGGTCTATGCGGTGAGCGGCCTGCTTGCGGGTATCAGCGGTGTCGTGCTCACGGCGCGCCTCGGCGTCGGCGATCCGAACTCGGGCAGCATGTACGAGCTCGACGCCATCGCCGCCTGCATGATCGGGGGAACGACGTTCGACGGCGGGGTCGGCTCCGTGCGCGGCACGGTCATCGGCGTGCTGATCCTGGCGTTCCTGTCGAACATTCTCAATCTGCTCGGCATCTCTCCCTACTCGCAGATGGTGCTGAAGGGGCTGATCATCATCGCCGCCGTGATCATTGGCGAGTTCCGCAAGCGTTGAAAACACCAAGGAGGAAGGCTCGATGTCCAACGATGGCAACACGGGCGAGATCAACCGCCGCCGGCTGCTGCAGGCGGGCGCCGTCGGGATTGCCGGCCTGGCAACGCCGTGGCTTGCCCGCTCCGCCAGCGCGCAACCCGCGCTCGCTGGCAAGACGATCGGCTTTTCGCAGTCCTTCGTCACCACGGAATGGATCCGCGAGCAGCGTCAGGGCGTGCTGGACACTGCGCAGAAGCTCGGGCTGCAAACCGTCGTGCTCGACGCCGCGAATCACCCGGCCAAGCAAATCAGCGACATCGAGGACCTGGTCACGCGCCGCGTCGATGCCATCCTGATCAGCACGTATTTTGCGGAGGCGATCGCACCGGCGGTCCGCGAAGCCAACCGCGCCAACATTCCGCTCATTGTGCTCAGCTCCAGCCTGGTCGGCGACGTCGACTGGACCGTACAACTAAGCGTCGATACGCTTGCATCGGCGAGGACGGCGGGCGAATATTTTGTGAAACGGCTGCACGGCACGGGAAACGTCGTCCAGATCGAGGGATCCCCCGGCTCCACCGTCAACCAGAAACGCGGCATCGGCTGGCACGAGGTCGTGGACAAGGTGCCTGGCATCAAAGTCGTGGGCCGCATCATGGCCGACTACGACCGCGCCAAGGCGCTGAAGGGCATGGAGGACATGCTCCAGGCCCACGCCAGGATCGACGGCGTCTATACCCATTCCGAGGACATGGCGCTCGGCGCGATCCAGGCCGTTCGCGAGGCCGGCCGGGCGTCCGGCACCTTCGTCACCGGCTATGACGGTGTCGCCTCGGAGACGCTGAAGGCCATCTACGACGGCGAACTCGCGATGGTGATGTCCTACCATCCGTTCGGAGTCGAGGGCGTGGAGGCGGCGGCGCGCGTGCTCCAGAACAAGCCCACGCCGAAGACGATCGCGTTTGCCGCGCCCATGATCGACAGGAACAACGTTATGGATTACTACGACCCGGCGACCGGCAAGGCGAAGCTCGCGCCCTCGCGGCTCGCGGCGCTGAATCTCCCGGACAAATGAGCGCAATCCACTGCAGACGCGAACCCGTCCCAGCGCCGCCCATCCGGCGGATCCAACCAGGTGCGACATGACCTCACCCGGAAACAAAATCGGCTCGATGGCTGACGCAGTCGCTCTCGTGCCGGACGGAACCCGTCTGGCGCTGGGAGGATTCGGCAACTACCAGCGACCGATGGCATTCGTGCGCGAAATCGTCCGGCGTCGGCGCAGGAAGCTTTCGGTCGTTGGCACGGTCAGCGGCATCGAGGTCGACATGCTGGTCGGCGCCGACGCCCTGACCCGACTCGAGAGCTCCTATGTCGGGCTGGAGAAATACGGCCTTGCCCGCAATTTCCGCCGCGCCTGCGAGGCCGGCGCGATCACGATGGTGGACTACCCCGAAGTGCTCAGCTTCGACCGCTTCCGCGCCAGCCGTGAGAACTTCACCTTCTGGCCATGCGACTACCTCGGCGGCACCGACATCCTCACCTACAACAGCGACATCGTGCCGTTCGACTGCCCGCTGACGGGGCGCCGGCTCTATGCCGTCCCCCCTGCGGACCCGCAGGTGGCGGTTCTGCACGCAATTGCGGCGGACGCTGCGGGCAACGTGCTGATGCCGAGCCACCGGCTGCTGCCGCAGGAACTCGACCTCCACATCGCCAACAGCTGCGACACGCTGATCGTCACCGTCGAGAAGATCGTGCCGACGCAGTTCATCCGGCGCCATGCGGGGCTGAACGTCATCCCATCCTACCGCACGACCCTCATCGTCGAGGCGCCGTGCGGCGCGCATCCGACGCCGACGCTGAGCCGCTGGCTCACCGACAACGAGCATCTTGAACGCTACGTGGCGGCATCCGCGTCGCCCGCGACCTTCTCGTCCTACCTCGACGAGTGGGTCTTCGGCCTCGCCGACCACACCGCCTACCTGGACCGGCTGGGAGCGGCGCGGCTTACCGCGCTGCAGGAGTTTGACGTGCTATGAGAACCGGCGAAGCCACCATCCCGGAGATCATCGCGACACAGCTCGCGCACAGCTTCCGCGACGGCGAGGTCGGCTTCACCGGCCTTGTCACCGGTGAGGCGGCAACGCTCTACGGCACCACCATCCCGATGGCGGCCATGCTGCTCGCAAGGCTCATGCATGCCCCGCATCTCACGGTGCTGCTTGCCGGCTGGTCGCACAATCCGGACCTTTCGACGCTGGACGTCGTGCCGGATTCGGAGTTCGACGCCGTGCTGCGCGACCTCGCCTGCGACGCGCAGGCGATCACATATCCCGGACCGTTCTCGTTCAAGCGCGGGGACATTGATTTCGGCTTCAGCTCGGGCGCGCAGCTCGACCGGACCGGCTGCCTGAACAGCGTCTGCATCGGCGACTACCGCCGCCCGAAAGTGCGTCTGGTCGGGCCGATCCTGCAGCCCGAACACATGACCATCTTCGGCCGGGAGTACATCATGATGCCGCACCACACGCCGCGCACGTTGGTCGAGAAGGTCGATTTCGTCTCCGGCGTCGGCTATCCCGGCGGCCTCGCGGGACGCAAGGCGCTCGGCCTGGATCGCGGCGGTCCCGAATGGGTCGTCACCCCGCACTGCATCTTCGACTTCGACAAGAACGCCGGCCACGTCCGCATCAGGAGCGTGCACCACGCACAAATGCGGGCGACGCTGCAGGATGTCACGGGTTTCCGGCTCGAAGGAAGCCACGTCGCGCCGATCACGCCGCGGCCGACCGAGGAGGAACTGCGTCTCCTGCGCGGCGTGGTCGATCCGAAAGGCATCCTTCTCGGCCACGCCTGAGACCGCGCCGACTCGTGCCGTCCGCCGATGAATCCACATGGTTCCCGGGACGCATCATGACATCGCTGCCGACGATCGCCGCCGCCACGGGTACCCTCGCGCCGAAGGCTGCCGCGCCGGCCAGGACCCTGCGGTGGGGAATTCTCGGCACCGGGGCGATCGCGCGGCAGTTCTCCGACGCTCTCGCGACCTCCGCCCACGGTGCGCTGGTCGCGGTCGCCAGCCGGCAACCGGCCGAGGGTCTCGGGGATGCCTTCGCAGGCGCCAGCGTCCATGCGGGCTACGAGGGATTGCTTGCCGACCCTGCGGTCGACGCGGTCTACATCGCGACGCCCCATTCCAGCCATGCCGAATGGACGATCCGTGCCTGCGCGGCCGGCAGGCATGTCCTGTGCGAGAAGCCGCTCGGCATGAATGCCGCGGAGGCGATGGCGGTCGCCGATGCGGCTGCGCGTCATGGCGTGGTGGTGATGGAAGCCTTCATGTACCGCTGCCATCCGCAGACGCGCAGGCTCGTGGACCTGCTCGCTTCGGGTGCGATCGGCGAGATCACGCTTGTGCAGGCAGCCTACGGCTATCACACCGACTTCGATCCGGGGAAGCGGCACTTCGATCCGCAGCTCGGCGGCGGCGCGATTCTCGATGTGGGCTGCTATTGCATATCGATGTGCCGGCTGATCGCCGGCGTCGCGGCGGGCAAGCCGTGCGCGGAATCCGTCGGGATCCGGGCGCTTGGCCATCTCGGTCCGACCGGCGTGGACGAGCGCGCAAGCGCGATCCTGACGTTTTCGGGCGGCCTGCTGGCGCAGGTGTCGGCCAGCATCACCACGGTGCAGGACAACACCTTGCGGATCTATGGCACAAAGGGCCGCATCGACGTTCGCTCGCCGTGGTTCTGTTCGGGCCGGACCGGCGGTGTCGGGACGATCACGCTGACCAGCCGCGCCGGCGATGTCGAGACCATTGCGGTCGAGACCGGCGCGTGGCTCTACGCGATCGAGGCCGACACCTTCGCCGAGGCCGTGGAGCGCGGCGCGGTCGCCTGGCCGGCGCCTGACCTGCAGGACACGATCGGCACCATGCAGACGCTCGACGCCTGGCGCCAGGCCATCGGGCTCGACTATCCGAGCGAGCGGCCCGGGCGCACGGTGACGGTCTCGGGACGCCCGCTGCGGCGCGATCCCGCTGCCGACATGGTCCATGACGAGCGTCTCGGCGTCGGGAAAGCGGCTTCGCGGATCGTGATCGGGGGCATGGCCCTGACGTCCTTCGCCCTCGCCAGCCTGGTCTATGACGCGTTCTTCGAGGCCGGCGGCACGGTGTTCGACACGGCCTATGTCTATGGCCAGGGTCTCGTCGACCGCCTGCTTGGACAATGGATGCGCAGCCGCGGGGTGCGCGAGGACATCGTCGTGATCGGGAAGGGGGCCCACACGCCGCATTGCACGCCGCAGGCCATCCGCTCCCAGCTCGCGGAGTCGCTTGATCGCCTCGGCACGGATTACGTGGACCTCTATCTCATGCACCGCGACGATCCGGCGGTGCCGGTCGGCGAGTTCGTGGACGTGCTGGACGAGCTTGCGCGGGCCGGCCGGATCCGCAAATTCGGCGGGTCGAACTGGACGATTCCGCGCCTTGAGGCGGCAAACGCCTATGCCGTCCGGCACGGCCGGCAGGGGTTCGATCTGCTCTCGAATAATTTCAGTCTCGCCGAGATGATCGCGCCGATGTGGGCCGGCTGCATCGCCTCGTCCGACGAAGACAGCGTGGCCTGGCTCCGGCGCACGCAGATGCCGCTGTTCGCCTGGTCCAGCCAGGCCCGCGGCTTCTTCACCGATCGCGCAGGGCGCGACAAGCGCGACGATCCCGTGATGATGAAGTGCTGGTACAGCGAGACGAATTTCGCGCGCCGCGACCGTGTGCATGCGTTCGCGGCACGCCAGGGACGCTCGCCGGCGCAGGTGGCGCTGGCCTATCTGCTCGCGCAGCCGTTTCCGGTTTTCCCGATCATCGGCCCCGCCACGCTGGCCGAGCTGCGCGACTCGCTTGGCGCACTGCGCACCACGCTGAGCCCGCAGGACACAGCCTGGCTGAAGAACGGGCCGGGGCTGCGCTGAGCGCGCAGAATCGCCTATCCCCATCGAGGAGAAGCGCCATGAATGAATGGCCGGCACTGCCGGAACTGTCATCGCGGAAGATCGGCCCGCACCTGCGCGAGCCGACCTTCGATGGCATCGTCGTGCCCGAAGAGACCCCGCCCGTGCGCTACGTCGCAGGCGATGCGGCCATCAAGGCCTATTGCTACGCGGTGGATTGCGACGATCCCTGGTATTTCCGGCCGTCCGCGCCGTTCGGCGAGCGGATCGCGCCGAGCGCGATGGTGCTCAAGGAGCTGATGTGGCTCTACCAGACCCAATATGACCGCGCGCGTGTGCGCGGCTTCCACCAGCACGAGGATTTCACGTTTCATGCGCCGGTACCCGCCGGCGCGGAACTCGTGCTGACCGGCCGCAACACCGAAAAATTCACGAAGCGCGGCAAGGGCTATCTCCGCCATGTCAGCGAGGCCAGGGACAGCCGGGGCCAGCTCTACGTATCGCAGGTCAACACGGAGATCATCGACCTGTCGCGCCAGGGCGTTCCGGACGACGCGGACACGCGCGAACGCCGCCGCCTCTCCGCGGCGTGGAACGAGGCCGCGCCGGTCAGCGCCGCGCTGGCGGGCGGGCCGCGGGCAGGCATGCGGCTCGCGGCCCGCGACATCGGCGTCGATCGGGCGCAGGTCGCGGTGTTCTCGGGCCTCGCGGACGAATTCGTGAACCTGCACACGAGCCGTGCCGTCGCGATCGAGATGGGCTTCCCGGACGTGGTGGTACAGGGACTGATGAATGTCTGCTGGCTATCGGAGACCCTGACGCGCTGGGCCGGTGCGGCCTGGCTCAACTCGGGATCGATGTCGGCAAGCTTTCTCAGGCCGATGCTGGCGGGCCAGCGTGCCGCCATGCGGACCATGGTGACCCGCGCCGACCGCGACCGCATCGATCTTGAGACGCGCTTCGTCAACGCCGGGGGCGAGACCCAGGCCATCGCTCTGAGCACGCTGAAGCCGGACTGACGCATCCTCCGGCATCACATGCCCAAAAAGACAGGACTCAGAACGCCGCGTCCTCCAGCGCCATCATCGCGTCCTTGCCCGACCTGATCGCGGCCAGCAGGCTGCCGGTCTGCGGCAGGATGCGTTCCATGTAGAAGCGGGCGGTGGTGAGCTTGGCCGCATAGAATCCCGCGTCGCCGTCCGCCGCCGGCAGCCGCGACGCCGCCAGCACTGCCATGCGTGTCCACATGAAGCCGAGTGCCACCAGCCCGAACAGCCGCAGATACTCGCTCGCCGCCGCGCCCGCTTCCTCCGCATCGACCGCGCCGCGCGCGGCGATATGTGCGGTGGCCAGTTGCAGCGCGCCGAACGCGCGGCCGAGCCCCGTCACCATCGCGCCGAGCTGCGGGTGCGCGGCATGTTGCTCGATGAAGTCGCTGACCGGATGGAAGAAGCCGCGCAGCAGCCGCCCGGCATGCTGCGGCAGCTTGCGGCCGACCAGGTCGAGCGCCTGCACGCCGTTGGTGCCCTCGTAGATCATGGCGATGCGGGCGTCGCGCACATACTGCTCCATGCCGTGATCGCGGATGTAGCCGTGCCCGCCATAGACCTGCATGCCGAGACTGGTCGCCTCGAACCCGAGATCGGAAAACAGCGCCTTCACCACCGGCGTCATCAGCGCGGTGAAGTCCGCCGCTTGCTGTTTCGCTTGCGGGTCGGTCGCGCGCTCCATCTCGTCGAGGTTGCGCGCCACCCAGCCGGCGAGCGCGCGGCAGCCTTCGGTGTAGGCGCGCATGGTCAGCAGCATGCGCCGCACGTCGGGATGCACGATGATCGGATCGGCGGGCCTGTCCGGATGCCGCGCGCCGGTCAGCGAGCGCCCCTGCAGCCGTTCGCGCGCATAGGCGACCGCACCCTGGTAGCTCGCCTCCGCCAGCCCCAGTCCCTGCACGCCGACCGACAGGCGTTCGCTGTTCATCATCGTGAACATCGCCGCCATGCCCTTGTGCTTCTGGCCGACCAGCCAGCCGGTCGCGTTCTCGAACGACAATTGGCAGGTGGCGGACGCCTTGATGCCCATCTTGTGCTCGATGGCGGTGCAGACAACGCCGTTGCGCGCGCCCAGGCGGCCGTCCTCGGCCGGCAAAAATTTCGGCACCAGGAACAGGCTGATGCCCTTGATGCCGGGCGGCGCATCCGGCAGGCGCGCCAGCACGAAATGGATGATGTTCTCAGTCAGATCCTGTTCGCCGGCGCTGATGAAGATCTTCGCACCCGTCACGCGATAGCTGCCGTCGTCCTGCGGCACGGCGCGCGTGCGCAGCAGGCCGAGATCGGTGCCGCAATGGGCTTCGGTCAGGCACATGGTGCCGGCCCAGGTGCCATCGACCATCTTCGGCAGATAGCGCTGCTGCAGATCCGCGCTGCCGTGGCTGGCGAGCGCCTGGTAGGCGCCGAAGGACAGGCCGGGATACATGCCGAAGGCGAGGTTGGCGGAGCAGATCATCTCCTCCACTGCCTTGTTGACGCTGTGCGGCAGGCCCTGGCCGCCGTAGCGCGGATCGCAGGCGATGGCGGTCCAGCCGCCTTCGCGGAACCGGCGGTAGGCACCGGGGAATCCCTTCGGCGTGCGCACGACGCCGTTCTCCAGC
>JAJZVE010000093.1 GCA_021845835.1 Pseudomonadota bacterium
CGCCGGGGTGCGCGGCTATCTCGACAGTATCGACGTGGGCAAGATCAACCGGTTCGAGCGGCAGATGCTGACCGAGGTGCGTGCGCGCGACCCGGGCCTGCTGGAGGCGATCCGCACCGATCGCGAGCTGAAGCCGGACACCGAGAAGAAGCTGATCGCCTTTCTCGACGGCTTCGTGAAGACGTTCGCCTGAGTCCGCCGCAATGCCCAGTCTGAAGGCGCTCCGCGGCCGGATTGCCAGCGTCAAATCGACGCAGAAGATCACGAGCGCGATGAAGATGGTCGCAGCTTCCAAGCTGCGGCGGGCACAGACGCAGGTGGAAGCGGCGCGGCCCTATGCGCAGCGCATGGAGCGCATGCTGGCGTCGCTGGCGGCCAATGTCGGCAGCGAGCCGAACGCTTCGAAGCTGCTGGTCGGCACCGGGCGCGATCAGGTACACCTGCTGATCCCGGTCACCGGCGACCGCGGCCTGGCTGGCGCGTTCAACTCCAGCGTCGGGCGGCTGACGCGCACGCTGGCGCGGCGGCTGGAATCCGAGGGCAAGACGGTCAGGATCCTCGCCGTCGGGCGCAAGGGCCGCGACATGCTGCGCCGCGAGCTGGCCAGCCGCATCGTCGGCGACGTGAGCTTCGCCGGGCGCAAGAGCATCGGCTTCAGCGACGCGCAGGACATCGCGACGCGCATCGTCGGCATGCTGGACGCCGGCGAGTTCGATGTCTGCACGCTGGTGTTCAACCGATTTGTGTCCGTGATCTCGCAGGTGCCGACGGAACGCCAGCTGATCCCGGTGGCGCTGCCCGAGCCGGGGCCGCAGCAGGACGGCGATGCCGCCAGGCGCGCGAGCTACGAATTCGAACCGGACGAGGAGACGATCCTCGCCAGGCTGCTGCCGCAGAATCTGGCGATCCAGGTCTATCGGGCGCTGCTGGAGAACGCCGCCGGGTTCTACGGCGCGCAGATGTCCGCGATGGACAACGCGACACGCAACGCCGGCGACATGATCAAGCGGCTGACGCTGAACTACAACCGGGCACGGCAGGCGAACATCACCAGGGAACTGATCGAGATCATCTCCGGCGCCGAAGCCGTCTGACGATCGCGACGAGAAGCACAGGGAATTCCGAGCTATGGCCAGCAACATTGTCGGGCGCGTGACGCAGGTGCTTGGCGCCGTGATCGATGTGCAGTTCGACGGCGACCTGCCCTTCATCCAGAGTGCGCTGCGCACGCATGTCGGCGACCGGCTGCTGGTGCTGGAAGTGGCGCAGGAACTCGGCGAGCGCACGGTACGCTGCATCGCCATGGACAGCACCGACGGCGTCGTGCGCGGGCAGGAAGTCGAGGACACCGGCGGCCCGATCACCATGCCGGTCGGGCCGGAGACGCTGGGCCGTATCATGAACGTGATCGGCGACCCGGTGGACGAGCGGGGGCCGGTGAAGACCGCGAAGCGTTATCCGATCCACCGCGACGCACCGTCATTCGAGGACCAGGCGGCGGCGGCGGAAATCCTCGTCACCGGCATCAAGGTCGTCGATCTGCTGGCGCCCTACCTGAAGGGCGGCAAGGTCGGCCTGTTCGGCGGCGCCGGCGTCGGCAAGACCGTGCTGATCCAGGAACTCATCAACAACATCGCCAAGGCGCATGGCGGCGTCTCGGTGTTCGCGGGCGTCGGCGAGCGCACGCGCGAGGGCAACGACCTCTATCACGAGATGATCGACGCCGGCGTGATCAGGCTCGGCGACAATACCACCGAAGGCTCGAAGGTGGCGCTGGTCTATGGCCAGATGAACGAGCCGCCGGGCGCGCGCGCGCGCGTCGCGCTGTCGGGCCTCACGGTTGCGGAGTATTTCCGCGACGACGAAGGCCAGGACGTGCTGTTCTTCGTCGATAACATTTTCCGCTTCACCCAGGCGGGCGCGGAAGTGTCGGCGCTGCTCGGCCGCATCCCCTCGGCGGTGGGCTACCAGCCGACGCTCGCCACCGACATGGGTGCGCTGCAGGAACGCATCACGTCCACGAAGAAGGGGTCGATCACCTCGGTGCAGGCGATCTACGTGCCGGCCGACGACCTGACCGACCCGGCGCCGGCCACGTCGTTCGCGCATCTGGACGCGACCACGGTGCTATCGCGGCAGATTGCCGAGCTGGGCATCTACCCCGCGGTCGATCCGCTCGACTCCACGTCGCGCTCGCTCGACCCGCGCATCGTCGGCGAGGAGCACTACACCGTGGCGCGCGAGGTGCAGCGCGTGCTGCAGACCTACAAGTCGCTGCAGGACATCATCGCCATCCTGGGCATGGACGAACTGTCGGAGGAGGACAAGCTGATCGTGGCGCGGGCGCGCAAGATCCAGCGCTTCCTGTCGCAGCCCTTCCATGTCGCGGAAGTGTTCACCGGCACGCCGGGCGTGTTCGTCCCCGTCGCCGACACGATCCGCAGCTTCAAGGCGATCGTCGCCGGCGAATACGACCATCTGCCGGAAGCCGCCTTCTACATGGTCGGCACGATCGAGGAGGCGGTGAAGAAGGGCGAAAGCCTGAAGGCCACGGCCTGACATGCCGCTCGACCTGGAAATCGTCTCGCCGGAGCGGCTGCTGCTCGCGCGGCCGGTCGATATGGTGGTGATGCCGGCCGCCGAGGGCGACCTCGGCGCCATGCCGGATCATGCGCCGATGATCGTGCTGCTGCGCGGCGGCATGGTGCGGCTGTACGAAGGCGGGCAGGTGATCGACCGGCTGTTTGTCTCCGGCGGCTTCGCCGAGATCACGCCGACGCGGGTGACAGTGCTGGCGGACGAGGCGATCGTGCCCGGCGCGCTGTCGCGCGAGGAAGGCGAGCGGCGCCTCAAGGCGGCGCAGGCGGACTACGACCGCGCCGACAAGGCCGACGTGCCGGTGCTGGATGCGGCGATGGACCGCATGCAGTCCGCGCGCGCGATGATCGAGGCCGCGCAGGCGGGCTGAATGCCGGCGGCGTCTTGATTTCGCGCCATCGTGACAACACTGTTGTTGCGGTGCGTTAGACTCCGACCCGTCGAGAATGCTGGACGGTGCGAGGCGAAACAGGGCGCAGGCTGACGGCATGAAGCACTGGCGAATCGACGAGATCGACTGGGGCCGCTTCGACGCCTCCAAGGTCGATCCGAAGATCATCCCGCTTGTCAAGGCTGCTGCGATGGTGGAACGCAACGGCACCGACTACGCCGCCTATCTCAAAGGCGTGTTCAAGGACGACCCCGATTTCCGCCAGGCGGCCGATGCCTGGGCGGAGGAGGAAGTCCAGCACGGCGACGCGCTCGGGCGCTGGGCGATGCTGGCCGATCCGGCATGGGACTATCCGGCGGCGTTCGCCCGCTACCGCGCCGGGTTCAGGATCGACGTGAACGCCGATGCGTCCATCCGCGGCTCCCGCACCGGGGAATTGATTGCCCGCTGCATGGTCGAGACCGGCACGTCGAGCTACTACAGCGCGCTCGGGGATGCGACGGAGGAGCCGGTGCTGAAGCTGATCTGCCGCCAGATCGCCGCCGACGAGTTCCGCCATTTCAAGCTGTTCTACGACCACATGCGCCGCTATCTGGCGCGCGAGAACCTGTCCTTCCTGCGCCGCCTGCGCATCGCCGCCGGCCGCATCACGGAAAGCGAGGACGACGAGCTGGCCTTCGCCTTCCATTGCGGCAACGAAACCCCGGCGCAGGCCTACGACCATGCCCGCTGCCTCGCCGCCTATATGGGCCGGGCGATGGCGTTCTACCGGTTGCGCCACGTGGAGCGCGGCATGGGCATGATTTTCAAGGCGGTCGGCCTGAAGCCGCGCGGCCGGCTGTCCGGCATCTCGACGCGGCTTGCCTGGCAGTTGATCCAGCACCGCCAGCGCCGCTTCGCCGAGCGGGCCGCCGCCACCCTGGCCCGGGCCGCCTGAGCATGACCGGGACGGTTGCCGGGCGCTACCTCGTCACGGGCGGTGCCGGCTTCGTCGGCAGCCACGTCGTCGCCGCCCTGCTCGATCGCGGCGACGAGGTGGTGGTACTGGACAATCTGGCGACCGGCCACCGCGACGCGGTGCTGCCCGGCGCAAGGCTGGTGGTCGGCGACCTGGAGGACGCGGAACTGGTCGATGAGCTGCTCGCCGGGCAGCCGTGGGACGCGGTGCTGCACTTCGCCGCGCTGTCCCTGGTCGGCGAGAGCATGCGCGATCCGTTCCGCTACATCGCGGTCAACGTCGGCACCGGGGTGCGCCTGATCGCCGCCTGCGTGCGCCACGGCGTGCGGCGCTTCGTGCTGTCGTCCACCGCGGCACTGTTCGGGGCCGGGCAAGACGCGCCGATCGACGAGGACACGCCCTACGACCCCGGCTCGCCCTATGGCGAGAGCAAGGCGATGCTGGAGCGCACCCTGGTCTGGGCCGAGCGCGTGCATGGGCTGCGCAGCGCCTGTCTGCGCTATTTCAACGCCGCCGGCGCCGATCCGGGCGCGCGACTCGGCGAGGACCACCGGCCGGAGACGCACCTGATCCCGCTGGTGATCGACGCGGCGCTGGCACGGCGGCCGGAGCTGACGGTGTTCGGCAACGACTATCCGACGCCGGACGGCACCTGCATCCGCGACTACGTGCATGTCACCGACCTGGCGGCGGCGCATCTCGCCGCGCTGCCGCTGCTCGGCGAACGCAGCGTGCGCTTCAATCTGGGCAACGGCCAGGGCCATTCGGTGCTGCAGGTGATCGCCGCGGTCGAGCGCGTGACCGGGCGGCGCGTGCCCCATCGCGTCGCGGCGCGGCGCGCCGGCGATCCGCCGATGCTGGTCGCCGCCTCCGGACGCATCGCGCAGGCGACCGGCTGGCAGCCGCGCTTTGCCGCGATCGACGAGATCGTGCGGACCGCGCTCGCGTGGCGCGCGGCGCATCCGCACGGCTATCGCGGCGCGGCAGCCGAGACGCTGCGTTCGTAATCGAGGAACGCGCGCATCATGGCGCGATAGGTGGCCTCGGCCACCGCGGGCGGCAGGCCGTCCGCGGCGGCGAGCCGCATCGCCCGCTGCACCACCGCCTCGGCCCGCGCCGGCGCCTCGACGCCCGCGGGATCCTTCTTGAAGCGCGCGGCCTCGTGGACATACTGCCCACGCTCCGCCAGCAGGCGCACGATTGCGCGGTCGATGCGGTCGATATTCTCCCGCACTTCGCCGAGCGTCCGGCAGCACGTGCCGCCGGCCGCCGAGGGCGTGCCCCAATAGGCCGGCGTGTCGGCGGCCGGCTCCGCGGCCTGCGCCGGCGCCGCGAGCGCAAGCAGGGCCAGAACGGCAACGCGCATGGTCATCCCTCCCCGTTGATCTCCTGGGCCATCACCCCCATCCCGGCGGTCAGCCCGCCATCGACGACCAGATTGGCGCCGTTGACGAACGCGGCCTCGTCGGCGGCGAGGAAGCAGACCGCGGCGGCGATGTCCTCCGGCCGCCCGACCCGGCCGACCGGATACCAGCGCGCCAGCTTCTCGAAGATCGCCGGGTCGCGGCGCTGCCGCGCGGTCCAGGACGGATTGCCGGTGCGGACCGAGCCGGGGCTGACCATGTTGGTCCGCACGCCGCGCGGCCCCGCCTCCACCGCCAGCGACCGGGTCAGGCTGAGCAGCCCGGCCTTGGCGGCGCTGTAGGCCGGGTTGCCGAAATACATCAGCCCGTTGACCGAGCCGATATTGACGATGGCGCCGCGCCCGCGCGCGGTCATGTGCGGCAGCACCGCGCGGGCGCACAGGAAGGCGCCGCGCAGCGTCACCGCGAACTCGCGGTCCCAGTCCGCGGGCGCGCAGTCGGCCAGCGTCGCGCTGGCGGTGAAGGCGGCATTGTTCACCAGCACGTCAATTGCGCCGAACCGCGCGATCGCCAGCGCCACCGCGGCGGCCACGTCCGCCGCCTCCGTCACCGAGCCGACGCTGGCCTCCGCCCGGCCGCCCGCCGCGGTGATGGCGGCGACGCTGCGCCCCGCCGCCGCGGCGTCGATGTCGGCGATCAGCACCGCGGCGCCCTCGGCGGCGAGCCGCAGCGCCGTCGCCTGCCCGATCCCGTCGCCGCCGCCGGTCACCATCGCCGCCCGGTTGCGAAACCGCATCGTCCGCTTGCCCCTTGCCCCAGCCCCGCGGGATAACGCGGCGCCAACAGGCGTGGAAGGGGCGGGCGATGATCGATCCTGCGAAACTGGCGGCCTGGCGCGAACGCTTCTCGAACGACCGGCCGCACCAGACCGAGGCGCCCGAGTTCCGCAAGGCCGCCGCGCTCGCGTTCAAGGACAGCGGGCGGCGCGCCCTGCCGTATTCCGGCATCCCGACGCTGCTGTCCGCGCCGTATCGCCCGGACGCGCCGGACCTGCCGGATTTCGGGGGCCTGGACGTGGCGCTGATCGGCGTGCCGATGGACCTCGCCGTCACCAACCGCGCCGGCGCCCGGCTCGGCCCGCGGGCGATCCGCAACGTGGAGCGCATCGGCCCCTATCACCACGCGCTGAAGCTCGCGCCGATGGCGGAACGGCGCACCGCCGACGTGGGCGACGTGCCGTTCCGCAGCCGCTTCCATCTTGAGCAGAGCCTGCAGGACATCGAGGCATTCACCGCGCGCGCCGTGGCCGCCGGGGTGCGCCCGCTGTCGGCCGGCGGCGACCATTCGATCAGCTACCCGATCCTGCGCGCGGTCGGGCGCGAGCGGCCGGTCGGCCTCGTGCATATCGACGCGCATTGCGACACCAGCGGCGTCTATGAAGGCAGCCGCTTCCACCACGGCGGACCGTTCCGCCAGGCGGTGCTGGACGGCGTGCTCGACCCGGCGCGCACCATCCAGATCGGCATCCGCGGCGGCGGCGAGTATTTGTGGGAGTTCTCCTACGCCACCGGCATGACGGTGCTGCACGCCGAGGACGTGGACGCGATGGGCGTCGAGCGCGTCATCGCCCGCGCCCGCGAGGTGGTCGGTGATCTGCCATTCTACGTCACCTTCGACGTGGACGGCATTGACCCCGCCTTCACCCCCGGTACCGGCACGCCCGAGGTCGGCGGGCTGACGCCGCGGGAGGCGATGCGCATCCTGCGCGGGCTGGCCGGCCTGAACGTCGTCGGCGGCGATGTGGTGGAGGTGGCGCCGCAATACGATGCGACCACCGTCACCGCGCAGGTCGGCGCCCAGATGATGTTCGAGATCCTGGCGCTGCTCGCCCTCGCCCCGCGTTAGCTGCCGGCCGTCTCCCAGACGGGCGGGGCGGCGGACTGCAGTTCCCGCCGCTCCGCTTCGCGCGCCACGCGCCGCTCGGCGGCCTTGCGGCGATCCTCGCGCCGGCGCAGCGCCTCGTAGGCCAGCGCGCCGAGCGCCGTCAGCGCCACGATCACGACCGCGAACGCCGACAGCGCCGGCGTGGTGCCCTGGCGCACGCGCCCGGCCAACACCGTCGTCAGCGTCTTGTCGGCCAGGATCGAGAACGTCGTGGTGTTGTAGTTCTCGAAGCTGGCGAGGAACGCCAGCGCCGCGGCCGACAGGATGGCGGGCCGCAGGAACGGCAGCAGGATATGCGCGAACACCTGCCAGCGACTCGCCCCGAGGTCGAGCGCCGCTTCCGCCAGCGATGCGTCGAAGCGGTGCAGGCGCGCGAGGAAGATCAGCATGCAGTAGGCGGCGACGAAGCTCGACTGGCCGAGCACGGTCAGCACGACGCCGTCGTAGAGGAAGCGCGTGCCGGTCAGCCCGCTCAGCTCGCGCCAGAAGATCACGGTGGAAATGCCGATGATGACACCCGGGGTCAGCACCGGCGACACCACGACGACATAGAACAGCGCGCGCGCCCGTGCGTAGATCTGCTGCATCGCCAGCGCACCGGCGAGGCCGAGCGGCACCGCCAGCAGCACCACCAGCAGCCCGATGCGCAGCGACGTCGCGAGTCCCTGCAGCAGATCGCCGTCATCGGCGAGGGCGGCGAACCAGCGCAGCGTGACGCCCTCGAACGGCGCCACCTGCGGATAGGCGGAGCTGTTGAACGCGGTGACACCCATCACCGCCAGCGGGCCGAACAGGAAGCCGAAGAACGCCAGCAGATAGAGGGCCAGCATGGCGCGGCGCACGCGCTCGGCCGTCATCGCGTGATCTCGCCCAGCGTGAGGCGCGCCAGCCGCAGCACCGCCAGCACGAAGGCCGCGCAGGTCAGCAGCAGGATGAAGGCGTAGGCCGCGCCGAGCGGCCAGTTGAAGGCCTGGTAGAAGCGGTCATAAACGATCGGCGTGAACCACAGGCTGCGCGGGCCGCCGAGGATCTGCGGCGTTGCGAGCGCGCCCGCGCTCAGCATGAACACCAGCGTGCAGCCCGACGCGATGCCGGGCCTGGCGAACGGCACCACGATGTCGCGGTGGATGCGCCACCACGGCGCCCCCAGGTCGCGCGCCGCCTCGATCTGCTCGTGCGGCAGGCTTTCGATGGCGTTGTAGAGCGGGAACACCATCAGCAGCAGGTAGGCGTAGCTCAGGCCGGTGTAGAGGCCTACGTCCTGGCCGAGGAAATCGACCGGCTGCGCGATCGCGCCGACCGCCAGCAGCGCCGTGTTCAGCAGCCCGGAGGCGGCGAAGATGATGCGCCACGCGAAGGCGCGCAGAATCTCGTTCACCCAGTAGGGCGCGATCAGCAACAGCAGCAGCAGGCGTACCCGGCCCGGCCGCGCCGTCTGCGCCATATGGTAGGCGAGCGGATAGCACAGCGCCCAATCGAACAGGGTGACGAGGATGCTGGCGAGGATGGTGACGGCGAAGGCGTGCAGATGCAGCGTGTTCCACTGGCTGCTGTCGTGCAGGCTGCCGAACAGGAAATAGCGGTAGTTTTCCAGCGTGTAGACGTCCCGCGGCCCGCCCGTCTGCACCGGCGGCAGCTTCGGGCGGAATGACAAATCGAGCATGCTGAGCTGCGGCAGCACAATCATCGCCAGCACCCAGACGCCGACTGAAACGATCAGAAACGTCGCGACGGCGGCGCCGTTGCGCTCGACGAAGCCGGCCGCCGGAACGCCGTGCAGCCGCCGTTCGATGCGCGCCGCCAGCCAGAACGCGGCGATCACCGCGAACGGCAGCAGCAGCAGGAACGGATGCAAATCGGCGCTGCGCATGTCAGGCCGGCAGGACGACGGCATCCCGCGCGGCGAAGCCGAGCCGCACGCGCGCCCCCGGCGCCGGCATCGCCGGCCGTGCCGCCGTCGCCAGCGCCGCCTGCAACCTGGTGCCGTCCGCGGTGCGGAACGCAACATGCGTGACGCCGCCTTCATAGGACAGATCGGCCGTCTCCGCCTCGCAATCGTTCTCCGCCTGCAGTCCCGGCTGCAGGCATTCCGGTCGCACGAACAGCAGCGCCGCCGCGCCGACGCCGAGGTGCCGCGGATTGCGCCCGCGCAGCCGGCCGAGCCGCGTTTCCAGCACCGCCTCGCCGTCCGCTGCCTGCACGACGCGCCCGCGCAGCGCGTTGCTCTCGCCGACGAAGCCGGCGACAAAGGCGGTCTCCGGCGCCTCGTAGATGCTGCGGGCGTCGCCGATCTGCTCCACACGGCCGTCGCGCATCACGGCGATGCGGTCCGACATGGTCAGCGCCTCGCCCTGGTCGTGCGTGATGTAGATGAACGTCAGCCCCACCCGGCGCTGGATCGCGCGCAGCTCGTTGCGCATGTGCTGGCGCAACTTCAGGTCAAGTGCCGACAGCGGCTCGTCCAGCAGCAGCACCTGCGGCTCCACGGCCAGCGCGCGCGCGATCGCGACGCGCTGGCGCTGTCCGCCGGACAGCGCATCGACGCGCTTGCCGCCCTGCTCGCTCAATGCCACCAGCGCCAGCAGCCGCTCCACCCGTGCTGCCCGCTCGCGCGCCGGCATGCCGCGCACGCGCAACCCGTAGCCGATGTTCTCCGCCACCGTCATCATCGGGAACAGGGCAAGCGACTGGAAGATCAGCGCGGTCGGGCGGCGGTTCGGCCCGATGCCGCGCATGTCCCGCCCGCCGATGCGCACGCTGCCGGCGCTGGGCGCGACGAAACCGGAAATCGTGCGCAGGATGGTGGTTTTGCCGCACCCGGACGGACCGAGGAAGGAAAAGAATTCCCCCGCCTCGACCGCGAGGCTCAGATCGGCGACCGCGGTGAAGTCGCCGAAACGTACGCTGACGCCGTCGAGTTCGACCGCCGCGGTCATGCCGCCTGGAATTTCTCCGTGTAGTTGCCGCGCAGGTCGGCGTACCAACTCGGCTCCGCCGGCCGCGGCCACAGCCGTTGCAGCGCGTCGCCCGGATAGACGTCCTGGAAGATGCGCCTGGCCTGCGGCGACAGCAGCGCGTCCGCGCCCTTGACGATCGGGTTGTAGCCCGATCCTTCCGCCACTTTCGCCGACGCCTCGGCGGAGTGGATGTATTGCAGCCATTCATACGCCTGCGCCACGTTTTTCGCGGCACTCGGCATCGCCCAGCCGTCGATCCAGGAAATGGCACCTTCCTGCGGCGCCATGTAGCGCACCGGCTTGCCCTGCTTCCACAGGCTGATCGCCGGGCCGTCCCAGGTCTCGCCGATCACCACGCCGTTCTCCATCAAGCCGGACTTGGTGTTGTCCGCGGAATCCCAGAACTGCCGGATCCAGGGCTTGTGCGCGATCGCGAACACCAGAATCCGGTCCCAGACCTTGCGGAACTTTTCTTCATTTTCGAACGTGTCGAGCATGCGGTTGCTGGGCACCTGCCCGCTCGCATCCAGCCACAGGCCGATGCCGGTCAGCATGGAATGCGGCCGCCCCTGCACCTTGCCCCGGTATTCCTCGTGCCAGAGCGTGCCGTAGCTCAATGTCCTGTAGTCGAGCGTGGTCTGGTCGCTGCGCCAGGAGATCGCCTCGCTGCCCCAGATATGCGGCGTCTGATACAGCTTGCCGCCCCAGGTCCAGTATTTTTCCGACGGCGCCACCATCGCCGGGAACAGTCCGTCGAGCGCCAGCCGGTTTGGATCGAGCGGCTGCAGCACGCCGAGGTCCTTGAACTGCGGCGCGCGGTCGTGCGTCGGCTGGCACAGGTCGAAGCCCTCGCCGCCGGTTGCCTGCAGCTTGTTGATCTGCTCCTCGTTCTGCGAGAACGGCGTCGCGTTCACCTTGATCCCGGTCTTCTTCGTGAAGTCAGGGATCACC
>JAJZVE010000094.1 GCA_021845835.1 Pseudomonadota bacterium
ATCGAGGCCGCTCATCAGCACCGCGACGCCGCTATCGACCGCGCCCAGCACGTTCTCCGCCGGCACTTCGCAGTCGGCGAACACCAGCTCGCCGGTGTTGGAGCCGCGCATGCCGAGCTTGTCGAGCTTTTGCGCGCAGGAGAAGCCGCGCATGCCCCTCTCGACCAGGAATGCGGTGATGCCGCGTGGTCCGGCGTCCGGCATGGTCTTGGCATAGACGACCAGCACATCAGCATCCGGCCCGTTGGTGATCCAGAATTTCGTCCCGTTGAGCACATAGCGGCCGCCGCGCCGATCGGCGCGCAGCTTCATCGACACGACATCGGACCCCGCCCCCGGCTCGCTCATCGCCAGCGCGCCGACATGCTCGCCGCTCACCAGCTTCGGCAGGAAGCGCCGCCGCTGCTCCGGCGTGCCGTTGCGATAGATCTGGTTCACGCAGAGATTGGAATGCGCGCCATAAGACAGCCCGACCGAGGCCGAACCGCGGCTGATCTCCTCCATCGCCACGCAGTGCGCCAGAAACCCCATGCCGGCGCCGCCGTAGTCCTCCGCGACGGTCAGGCCGAGCAGGCCAAGATTACCGAACTTGCGCCACAGGTCGGCCGGAAAGTCGTTGTCGCGGTCGATCGCCGCGGCGCGCGGCGCAATCTCGTTCATCGTGAAGCGCCGCACGCTGTCGCGCAGCGCGTCGACCTCCTCGCCGAGATCGAGGTCCATCGCGTAGTCCGTGTTCGCCGTCATCAGCCTGTCACCTCGATAAAATCCTCCTCGCGGTACTCATCCGGCGCGCGCTCCGTCCGCGCCGCCTCCAGCCGCCGCAACTCGACGCGGCGAATTTTCCCGGAGATGGTCTTGGGCAGATCGGCGAATTCGATGCGCCGGACCCGCTTGTAGGGCGCCAGCCGGGCGCGCAGATGGCGAAAAATGTCCGCTGCGGTCTCGCGCGTCGGCGCCGCGCCGGCGACCAGGGTGACGAACGCCTTCGGCACCGCCAGCCGCAGCGGATCGGGCGCCGGCACCACCGCCGCTTCCGCGACCGCGGGATGCTCGATCAGCACGCTCTCCAGCTCGAACGGGCTGATGCGGTAGTCGGAGGCTTTGAACACGTCGTCGGCACGGCCGACATAGGTCAGATAGCCGTCGGCGTCGCGCGCGGCGACGTCGCCGGTGCGATAGACGTCGCCGGTCACCGGCACGATGCCGCCGTCCTCGTCCAGATAGCCGCGCATCACGCCGGCGGGCCGCACGTCCAGCGCGATGCAGACCTCGCCTTCCGCGGCGTCATGCTCCTCGACATCGAGCAGGCGGATGCGGTAGCCGGGCAGTGGCCGTCCCATCGAGCCGGGCTTCACCGCCACACCGGGCGGATTGCCCACCTGCGCGGTGGTCTCGGTCTGGCCGTAGCCGTCGCGGATGGTCAGCCCCCAGGCGGCACGCACGCGCTCGATCACTTCGGGATTGAGCGGCTCCCCCGCGCCGGTGACTTCGCGCAGGCTCACCTTGCAGGATGCCAGATCCTGCTGGATCAGCATGCGCCACACCGTCGGCGGCGCGCACAGCGTGGTCACGCGATGCGCGGCGATCGCGTCCAGCAATCCGGGCGCGTTGAAGCGCGGCTGGTTGTGGATGAACACTGTGGCACCCGCGTTCCAGGGCGCGAAGAAGCAGCTCCAGGCGTGCTTTGCCCAGCCCGGCGAGGACACGTTCAGATGCAGATCGCCCGGTTGCAGCCCGAGCCAGTACATCGTGGACAGCGCGCCGACCGGATAGGAGACGTGCGAATGCAGCACCAGCTTCGGCTTCGCCGTGGTGCCCGAGGTGAAATACAGCAGCAGCGGATCATCGCCCTGCGTCTCGCCGTCCGGCACGAAATGCGCCGCCCCCTGCAGCAATCCGGCATAGTCGTGGCAGCCGGGCGCGCCGCCCACCGCGATGCGCGGAATCGCAAGCTCGCCGAACCGGGCGGCATCCTCGGCACCGGCGACGATTGCGCGCACCCGCGCACGCGCCACGCGCTCCGTCACGTCGGCCGGCGTCAGCAGCGTGGTGGCCGGCACCACCACGGCGCCGAGCTTCATCGCCGCCAGCATCACCTCCCACAGCGGCGCGACGTTGCCCAGCATCAGCATCACGCGATCGCCACGGCCGACGCCGAGCGCGCGCAAACCGTTGGCCACACGGCTGGACCGCCCGGCCAGTTCGGCAAACGTCAGCTCGGCCGCGCCCGGCCCGGTGATGCGCAGCGCCGGCCGCGCCGCGCTGTCGCCCCGCGCCAGTTCCGCGTCGAACCAATCCAGCGCCCAGTTGAACCGCGGCAGCTCCGGCCAGCGGAAGTGCGCATAGGCCGTCGCGTAGTCGTCGCGGTGCGCCAGCAGGAAGTCGCGCGCCGCCTTGAACGTCGCCGTCCCCGTCATGTCGACTCCGATCGCGCCATGCGCGCGAGATAGGGGAACATTGCCGAGAAATCGCGCCCGCCCTCGCCCGCCTCGACCAATGCCCGATACAGCCGCGCCGCATGCGCGCCGAGCGGCGTCGCCGCGCCCGCTTCGGCCGCGGCCTGCTGCGCGAGCGTCAGGTCCTTCAGCATGAGCGCCGCGGCGAACCCGGCCGCATAGTCGCGGTTGGCGGGCGAGGCCGGCACCGGGCCGGGCACCGGGCAGTAGGTGGTGAGCGACCAGCTCTGCCCCGACGAAACGCTGGCGATGTCGAACAGCCTCTGCCGATCGAGGCCGAGCCGGTCGGCCAGCACGAACGCCTCGGCGGTGGCGATCATCTCGATGCCGAGTATCATGTTGTTGCAGATTTTCGCCGCCTGCCCGGCGCCCGCGGCGCCGGCATGCACGACGTTCCTTCCCATCGCGCGCAGCAGCTTCTCGGCACGCGCGAACGCCGCATCCGGCCCGCCGACCATGAACGTCAGCGTGCCCGCCGCCGCGCCGCCGACACCGCCCGAGACCGGCGCGTCCAGCATGTCGAGACCGGCCGCCGCCGCCGCGGCTCCGACCGCGCGCGCGCTCGCCACGTCGATGGTCGAGCCGTCGATCAGCAGCGCGCCGGTCGTCGCCATCAAGGCGATGATGCCGCCGTCGCCGAGATAGGCGGCGCGCACCTGCTCGCCGGCCGGCAGCATGGTGAAAACCACCTCGGCGCCGCCGATCGCCGCCGCGCGGTCGGGCGCGACCGTGCCGCCGACAGCCGCGAACGCCTGCATGGCCGGCGCGGCGACATCCCAGCCACGCACGTCATGTCCGGCACGCAGCAGGTTCAGCGCCATCGGCCGCCCCATGTTGCCGAGGCCGAGGAAGGCCGTGCGCATCACCCTTCCTCCAGCAGCTTGCGGGCAATAATGACGCGCATGATTTCGTTCGTCCCCTCCAGGATGCGATGCACGCGCAGATCGCGCACATAGCGCTCGACCTGATAGTCCTTGATATAGCCGTAGCCACCGTGCAACTGCAGCGCCTCGTCGCAGATGCGGAAGCATACGTCCGTCGCGAATCGCTTCGCCATCGCGCACCGCATGGTCGCGTCCGCATCGCTTCGATCGAGCGCGACCGCGGCGCGATGCACCATCAGCCGCGCCGCCTCCAGCTCCGTCGCCATGTCGGCGAGCCTGAACTGCAGCGCCTGGAACTCGGCCAGCGTGCGGCCGAAGGCGCGGCGCTGGCGCACATACGCCAGCGCCAGATCGAGGCAGGCGCGCGCGCCGCCGAGCGAGCAGGCGGCGATGTTGATGCGCCCGCCGTCGAGTCCCATCATGGCGATGCGGAACCCCCCGCCTTCCGCGCCGATACGATTTGTTACCGGCACCAGGCAGTCGGCGAAGTTCACCAGCGTGGTCGGCTGGCTGTTCCAGCCCATCTTGCGCTCCGGCGCGCCGAACGAAAGGCCGGGCGTATCCTTCTCGACGACCACGCAGGAGATGCCGCGCGGCCCCTCGCCGCCGGTGCGCACCATGGTGGCATAAAGGTCGGACGCGCCGCCGCCGGAGATGAACGCCTTGCTGCCGTTCAGCCGGTACTGCGCGTTGCCCGCCGGCACCGCGCGCGTGACCAGTGCGGCGGCGTCGCTGCCGCTGCCCGGCTCGGTCAGGCAATAGCTGGCGAAGTGCGCGCAGGTCAGCAGGCGCGGCAGGAAGCGCGCCTGCTGCTCGGCGCCGCCGAAGCGCGCGATCATCCAGGCGACCATGTTGTGGATGGTCAGGAACGCCGCCGTGGAGGGATCGGCGGCGGCCAGTTCCTCGAAGATCAGCGCCGCATCCAGCCGCGTCAGACCGGCGCCGCCCAGCGCCTCCGGCACGTAGATCGCGGCGAAGCCGAGGGCGGCCGCCTCGCGCAGCGCGTCGGCGGGAAACCGCCGCTGCTCGTCCCAGGTGGCGGCGTGCGGGGCGAGGCGTTCGCGGGCAAAGCTGCGCGCGGTTGCCACGAAGGCCGCCTGGTCATCGCTCAGCCCGAACTCCATGCCTGCGTTCCTTACCCTCATTCGCAACTAACGGACGAGGGGGGCGGGACGTCAAGCGGCGCTGCCCTGCGCGCCTTCGTTGCGGACGGGAACCGGGCGGGCGGCGCGCAACGCCTGCTCGGCGGCGCGCTGGCAATTCTCCAGCTCGACCAGGTCGTGCGCGCAGAAGATGGTCACCTGCTCGTGCGCCTGCGCCGCCAGCGCGCGCAGCCGCTGCTGCGTCCGCCGGCGGGCCGCGCCGTCCGTCTGCAGCAGCCGCTGAGAGGCGGCGAGACCGGGTGGACAGCGCGGGCGCTGCGGGTTCATCTCCGCGTGATGGAGATAGGCGTCGCCGGCGTGGAGCAGCCAGCGTGCCCCGCTCTGCACCGCCACCCCGCAATGCCCGGCGGAATGGCCGGGCAGCGGCACCAGCAGGATTTCCGGCGGCAGGTCACGCAACTGGCGCGCCGCCGGGAAGCCGAACCAGTCCTCGCCCTCCGCCGCATATTCCTGCCATTTCGCCACCGCCCGCCACTGCGCCGGCCGGTAGCGGCGGCGGGCGATGAAGCCGCGGCGGTGACGCGCCGCGGCGGCCTCCTCGGCCAGCACGTGCACGGTCGCGCCGGGGAAGTCGGTGATGCCGCCGGCGTGGTCGAAATCCAGGTGAGTCAGCACGATGTGGCGCACGTCGGACGGCCTGAAGCCGAGCTCGCGCACCTGCTCCACCGCCGTGTCCATCGCGTCGAAGCGGACGCGGCCGAGGCGGAGAAAAAGGCCGGACAGCCGCGGCCGCGGCCGTTCCACGTCCTCGGTGCCGATGCCGGCATCGACCAGCACCAGCCCCTTGTCGGTCTCGATCAGCAGGCAGTGGCACCCGAGCGCGGCACCGCCGACCGGCGACATCGAACCGCAGTTGAGATGATGCACGCGCATGGCCGTGCTGACGCGCAATGGACGTGAAGGGTTCCGCTGCCCCTCCCCGCCGCCATCCGGCTCGCCTATCTCTGGGTTCATGGCAGACCCCTATGACACTCTCGGCGTACGGCGCGGCGATTCGGAGGAGGCGATCCGCAAGGCGTATCGCAAGCTCGCCAAGCGGCACCACCCAGACCTCAATCCCAACGACAAGCAGGCGCTGGAGCGGTTCAAGACCATCAATGCCGCCTATGATATCCTGTCGGACGCCGACAAGCGCGGCCGTTTCGACCGCGGCGAGATCGACGCCGAAGGCCACGAGACCGCCGCAGCCCACGGCCCGGCCTGGCGCCAGTATGCCGGCGCCGAACCCTATGGCGGTGGCGCCGGCCACGGCTTCTCGGCCGACGACCTCGAGTCGCTGTTCGGCCACGCCTTCGGCGAGGGCGTCGGCGGCAGGCGGGCGCGCGACGTGCACTACAGCCTGACGGTGAGCTTCCTGGAAGCCGCGAATGGCGCGGTGCGCCGCGTCACGCTGCCCGACGGGCGCACCCTGGACGTGACCATCCCGCCCGGCGTGCGCGACGGCCACGTGCTGCGGCTGCGCGGTCAGGGCGGGGCCGGCCAGGGACGGGCCGGCGCGCGCGGGGCGGCGGGCGACGCGCTGGTCGAGATCAGCGTCGCCCCGCACCCGGTGTTCCGCCGCGAGGGCGACGACATCGTCGTCGATCTGCCGATCACGCTGCAGGAGGCCGTGCTGGGCGCGACGCTGGAAGTCCCGACGGTGAAGGGGCGCGTGCGCCTCGCCGTGCCGCCCGGCTCCGGCGACGGCACGCGCCTCAGGCTGAAGGGCCGCGGCATCGCCGGCGGGCACCAATATGTCGTGCTGCATCCCGTGCTGCCGCCGGGCGAAGAACCGGCGCTGGCGGAATTCCTGCGCCAGTGGCAGCCGGCGCGCCCGTTCAACCCGCGCGCCGGGCTGGAGGACGTGTGATGCGGCTGGCCGCCGTGATCACGCTGGTGCCGGGCGTGACCGCCGCGGAGCTGGCCGACTGGGTAGAGCGCGGCTGGGTGCTGCCGACCGGTGCCGCGCCGGAATGGCGCTTTGCCGAGATCGACGTGGCGCGCGTGCGCCTGCTGCACGACCTGCATCACGGGCTCGGCGTGGACGAGGAGACGCTGCCGCTGGTATTGTCGCTGCTCGATCAGCTCTACGACCTGCGCCGCGCCCTTGCGGCGCTGCTGGCTGCCGCCGGCACCTTGCCGCCGCCGGCGCGGGAGGCGCTGCTGGCGGCGCTGCGCGCCCGCCTCGTCTGACCTGGATCAATGTCTTACCGGCCGGCAACTGCTGTTCTCGCCGCAGGAACACCGAGGAGGATCCTCCCATGAACGCCGCCGACGTGATGACCCGGGACGTTGTTACCGTACATCCGGAAACGCCCGTGCCGGACCTCGTGAAGCTGCTGCTCGGCCGCGGCATCAGCGGTGCCCCGGTGGTGGACAAGGACGGCATCCTGGTCGGCATGGTGACCGAGGGGGATCTGGTGCGCCGCGCCGAGCTGGGTACCGAACGCCGCCGCGGCGGCTGGGCCGCCTTCTTCACCGGCACCGCCGTGCTGGCGCGCGAATATGTGCAGAGCCACGGCGTGCAGGTGAGCGACATCATGACCCAGGGCGCCGCCGCGGTCGCGCCCGACGCCTTGCTCGCCGACATCGCCGACCTGATGGAGACGCGCCGCGTCCGCCGCGTGCCGGTGGTGCAGGACGGCCGCGTGGTCGGCATCGTCAGCCGCTCGAACCTGCTGCGCGCCTGGGCCTCGTTATCCGCCGCGCCGGCGCCGACGACGGCCGACGATGCCGCCATCCGCGACGCCCTGCTCGCCGAACTGGCGCACCAGAGCTGGAGCCGCCGGCCGGAGAACAGCGTGGTCGTCACCGACGGCGTGGTGCATCTGTGGGGCCTCGCCGGCACCGAGGAGGAGAAGCGCGCCCTCGAACTCGCCGCCAGCCGCACCCCCGGCGCCAAGTCGGTGGAGAGCCACATCGTCGTGCTGTCGGCGGAGCCTTACCCGCTGCTGCTCGGCGCCTGAGCGACGAAGCGGGCGATCTCGCCCGCCACCGCCTCGATCAGCGGCGCCCACGCGCGGGGCGCCGGCTGGCGCAGCAGGCGCAGGCCCGGATACCAGGGGCTGTCGCTGCGCGCCATCAGCCAGCGCCAGTCCGGCGCATAGGGCAGCATCACCCAGGCCGGCCGTCCCAGCGCGCCGGCCAGGTGGCCGAGCGAGGTGTCGACGCAGACCAGCAGGTCGATGCTCTCCAGAATCGCCGCGGTATCGTCGAAGTCCCTGATCTCGGGGTCGAGCACGGTCAGCGGCGCCGGCCCCCGCCATTGCGCCGCCTGCGCCACCGCCGGTCCCTTCTGCAGCGCGATCAGCGCGACACCGTCCAGCGCCCCGAACGGGGCCAGCATGTCGAGCGAGATGGTGCGGTTGCGGTCGTTGTTGTGCGTCGGCCGCCCGGCCCAGGCGATGGCGATGCGGCGCCGCCCCGCCGGCACCAGTTGATCCAGCCGCGCGCGCCACGCCGCCACCGGATCGGGCAGCGGGCGGAAATAGGGGATGTCGGCCGGGATCGACTCGATGCGCGTGCCGGCCAGCCGCGGCAGGCCGGAGAACGGGCAGTAGGCGACGAAGGGCGGGCATTCGTCCCAGCGTGAGAAATAGCTGGCGCCGGGGAAATGCCGTTCCAGCAATGGGCGCATTTCCCCGCTGGTGGCGACCGTCACCTCGCGGCAGCGTTCGATCGCCCAGGGGAGAAAGCGGGAAAACATGATGACGTCGCCGAAGCCCTGGTCGGCGACCAGCAGCAGCCGCTCGCCCGCGCCGAGCGGCCGGCCATCCCATTGCGGCTTGTCGGATTTCGGCATCAGCGGCTGGGCGCCGGCGATCTGGTAGCGCCACTCGTATTCGTCCCAGCCCTCCTTGAGGTCGCCGACCAGCAGCAGCGTCTGGCCGAGCCGCATATGCGCCTCCGGCAGGTCGGGCTTCAGCGCGATGGCGCGGCGGGCGGCGCGCATGCTGGCATCGGTCTCCAGCCGCTCATAGCGCAGCATCGCCTCGTTGAAATGCCCGACCGCATCGCTCGGCGCGAGGCCCTGGGCGCGGCGGATCAGCGCCAGCCCCTCGTCGAGCCGGCCGAGCACGCGATAGACCTCGGCGAGGTTGCAGAGCTGTCGCGGTGCCGCGGCCCCGGCGGCCAGCCCCTGCTCCATCAACGCCGCCGCGTCCTCGTTGCGGTTGCGCTTGAAGGCGATGTAGCCCTTGAGGTGCAGCGATTCGCCGTGCCGCGGGCTGGCGGCCAGAATGTGCCCCAGCAGCCGCTCGGCGGCGTCGAAGCGGCTGGCATCGACATATTCGCGCACCACGCCGAGCAGCTCGGCGATCGGCACCGGCACGCTGGGCAGGGACGGTGCGGGCAGTTGGGTCGCGGCGCTCATGGGGCGAGGCGGCAGCAGGGCACGGGCGGCGTCCCTTCACGGGTCTGTGTCCGTGCGTGCTACACGAGATCAGCGGGCGGAACCAGTCTCGCGACGCATGCGGGCGGGTCCGTCCGGGCGGCGGAGCGTCGGTCAGTCCGGCTTATCGTTGCGTATAAGGAACATTAAGGCGGCGGGGCGGGGCGCAAGGCGGTTCGGCCGGCGCCCCGGTGGCGGGAACTGGTCAGGAACACGGCGGGGAACGGCCCGATGCCGTCCTTCACGTCGGCGAGCAGGAAACTGAGCCAGTCGAGCGGCGCGCGACTGGCCGCCGCCGGGTCGCGGTAGGTCATCGCAGATCCTTCGTGGTGCCCCGGCGCCGGGCGCCTGCCATGCCGAACGCCGCGTTTTGCCGGCCGGCCATGCGGCCGTGCCGGTCCGCATCGGGGACAGGCGCGTCGGCGTGACGGACGGTTGCGTTGCGTGCGCCGCGCCCGTGTGCGAGCGTGCCGACAAATCGCCGGGGCAACCGGTGGCAAGCGGGGAGGACGTGGACGATGAACAGGCGGATTTCGCGCCGTCAGGCTCTGCAGGCGACCGCTGGCGCAATGGCGCTGCCGCTCGTGCATATCCGCACGGCCGGCGCCGCCGGCAAGCTCTCGATTGCCTTCTGGGACCACTGGGTTCCGCAAGGCAACGAGGTGATGCGCAAGCAGGTGCAGACCTGGGCGGACCGCAACAAGGTCGCGGTGCAGGCGGACTTCATCACCTCGAACAACAACAAGCTGCTGATGACCAAGGCCGCCGAGGCACAGACGCGCAGCGGCCATGACGTCATCACCTTCCAGACCTGGGAAGTGCTGCAGTACGCCGAGCAACTGGAGCCGGCGGACGACGTGATGCAGCGGCTGACCGGAAAATACGGTCCCGCCAACGAAGTCTGCGAATACCTGGGCAAGTTCAAGGGACACTGGATGGCGGTGCCGACCAGTTCCGGCACGCAGATCAAGGGACCGTGCGGGCGCATCAGCCTGCTCAGGCAGCTCGCCGGCCTTGATGTGGTTGCCATGTACCCGGCCACGCCGGTGCATACGCCGCAAGCCGACACCTGGACCTACGAGACGATGCTGCAGGCGATGGAGCCGTGCCGCAAGGCCGGCCTGCCGTTCGGCATCGGGCTCGGGCTGACCACGGACTCGACCGATACCGCGGGGGCGCTGTTCGCTGCCTACGGCGCCGAGCTTGTCGATCGCGAAGGCACCGTCAAGGTCAGGTCGGACGAGGTCCGCCAGGTCCTCGAGTACGGCCGGCGGTTCGTGAAGTTCCTGCCGGCCGACACGATCAGCTACGACGACGCGACCGACAACATCGCCCTCATCGCCGGCAAGAGCGCCATGATCTTCAATCCGCCCTCCGCCTGGGCGGTGGCGAAGCGCGACAATCCGGCGGTCGCGGCGGACTGCTGGACCTTCCCGGCCCCGGCAGGTCCGAAGGGACGCTTCGACCCCTACCTGCCGTATTTCTGGGGCGTCTGGTCGTTCAGCAGGAACAAGACGGCCGGCAAGGAGCTGATCGAATACCTGCTGGAGCGGCCGCAGGTGGAGGAACGGTGCAGCGTGGTCGCGGGCTTCGACCTGCCGCCGTTCGACACCATGCTCGACTTCAAGGTCTGGGAAGAAGTCGAGCCGCCGAAGGGCACCATCTACAACTATCCGCTGCGGCCCTGGCACAACGCGCGGCCCAGCATCGCCGCGTCCTGGGCGGCGCCGGAGGTCGCGGTGCAGATCTACAACCGCGGCACGCTGCCCACCATGCTCGCCAAGCTGCTGACCGGCTCGACGATCGAACAGACGATGGCATGGGCGGAGAGCGAACTGGAGGGGTTCCTGCGCTGAACCGCCGCCGCGCCGGACCGTTCCCGGCCTACGGAGATTGCCGATGGCAGACGGTACGCTCGCGCCCGCAGTGTCCGCGTCCGGCATCGACCGGAAGGGAAAGCATGGGCGCAGCCTGCGGAGATTCGCGCGGCGCCGCTCCGTCATCGCCTTCCTGATGTGCCTGCCGCTGCTGCTGCTGATTGCCGCGCTGGTGGTCTGGCCGACGCTCTATTCGATCTATCTCAGCATGCTGAACAAGAAGATGACCAGGTTCGTCGGCCTGGGCAATTTCGCCTTCCTGCTGCATCGCCCGACCTTCCGCATGGTCATCATGCAGAGCGTGATCTTCGCGGTCTCGGCGGTGCTCCTGAAGGCGCTGATCGGCTTCGTGCTCGCCCACATCATGCACAATATTCCGTCGCGCAACCAGCGCATCTGGC
>JAJZVE010000095.1 GCA_021845835.1 Pseudomonadota bacterium
GGAACTGGTGTGCCCGGCCGGCACGCCCGCGGCGCTGCGCGCGGCGATCGAGGCCGGGGCCGACACCGTCTATTGCGGCTTCCGCGACGCCACCAATGCGCGCAACTATCCAGGTCTGAACTTCGATCGCGACGAGATGGCCGAAGGGATTGCCTACGCCCATGCGCACGGCTGCAAGGTTCTTGTCGCCATCAACACTTTTCCGCGCCCCGGCGATGTCGGCGTCTGGCGCGGCGCGGTGGACGACGCGGCATCGCTGGGCGCGGATGCGGTGATCCTGGCGGATATCGGCGTGATGGACTACGCACACCGGCGCCATCCCGGGCTGCGGCTGCATCTGTCGGTGCAGGCGGGTGCCTCCAATCCGCTGTCGCTGGATTTCTACCGCGAGAATTTCGGCGTGCGCCGCGCCGTGCTGCCGCGCGTGCTGGAGGTGCGGGAGATCGCGCAGATCGTGGCGCGGATGGGCATGGAAGCCGAGGTGTTCGCCTTCGGCAGCCTCGGCACGATGGCCGAGGGGCGCTGCATTCTCTCCTCCTACCTCACCGGCAAGTCGCCCACCAGCGACGGCGTGTGCGCGCCGGCCGAGCATGTGTCGTACGACGAGGCCGACGGGCGCATGTCGGTGCGCCTCGGCGGCGTCACCATGAACTGCTTCGGCCGCGGCGAGCCGGCGTCCTACCCCACGCCGTGCAAGGCGCGGCTGGTGACGCGCGGGGTTGCCTCCTACATCTTCGACGAGCCGGTGGGCCTGAACGCCATCGACATCCTGCCGCAACTGAAGGCCGCCGGCGTCACCGCGCTGAAGATCGAAGGCCGGCAGCGCAGCCGCGCCTATGTGGTGCAGGTGATCCGCGCCGTCCGCACGGCGCTGGACGCGCTGGGCCGCGACGAGCCGGTGCCGCACGTCGATCTCAGCGGACTGGTGGAAGGGCACAAGGAAACGCTTGGCGCCTATCGGAAAGGCTGGCGATGATCGGACTGACGCTGGGACCGCTGCTGTTCCATTGGCCGCGCGCGAAGCGGCGCGACTTCTATTTCCGCATCGCCGACGAGGCGCCGGTGGATTGCGTGCATCTGGGCGAGGTGGTGTGCTCCAAGCGCGAGCCGTTCGCTGCGCCCGACATCGCGGAGATTGCCGAGCGGCTGCGCGCGGCGGGCAAGCAGGTGGTGCTGTCCACGCTGGCACTCGTCACCTCGGCGCGCGAGGTGCAGGCGATCCGCGACGCCTGCGAGGCCGGCTTCCTGATCGAAGCCAACGACGTCTCCTCCCTGCAGGTGCTGGAAGGGCGGCCGCACATCATCGGCCCGCTGCTGAACATCCTGAACGAAGGCAGCCTCGCCTATGTCGCGCGGCGCGGCGCGATCCGCATCGCCCCGCCGATGGAGGTGTCGGAAGCGGGGCTGGCGGTGCTCGCCGCCCATGCCGGCGCGATGGAGATCGAGGCGCAGGTGTTCGGCCGGCAGACGCTTTCGGTCTCGGCGCGCTGCTACCACGCGCGGTCGCACGGGCTGCACAAGGACAACTGCCGGTTCGTCTGCGAGGGCGAGCCGGACGGGCTGGCGGTGGACACGCTGGACGGCCGCACCATCCTGACCGTCAACGGCACGCAGACCATGTCGCACGGGTATGTCGTGCTGCTGCGCGAGATGGCGGATCTGGTAGCGAAGGGCGTGCGCCGCTTCCGCCTCTCGCCGCAGGACGTGGACATGGTGGCGGTGGCGCGGCTGGCGCGCGCGACGCTGGACGGCGCGATCGACGCCGAGGAGGCGACGGAGCGGTTGCAGCCGCTGATCGGCGCGGTCCCGATGGTCAACGGCTATCTGCACGGGCGCGAAGGCCTGGCCTGGGTGCCGCGCCCCGCGTAGCGCGATGCCGTTCCGGCCGTTCTTCCTGGCCGCCGCACTCTACGCGATCCCGCCGGTCGCGCTGTGGCTGCCGGCCGCACTCGGCCGCGGCGCGGCGGCGGGGCTGGCGTTCCGGCACGCCGAGGCGCTGCTGTTCGGCATGATCCCGGCGGCGATGGCCGGGTTCATGCTCACCGCGCTGCCGCGCTGGACCGGGCGCGCGGTGGTGCCGCGGCACGCCGGGGCGCTGCTGCTGGCGCTGTGGCTGGCGGGCCGGCTGGGCGTGCTGCCGGCCGTGATGCCGCTGGCGCTGGCCGCGATCGTCGGCGGCAACATCGCCGCCGCGCGCAACGCGCGCAATGCCGCGCCGGCGCTGCTGGTGGCGCTGTTCGCGGCGGGCGGCTGCCTGGTGCGCGCCGACGCCGCGCCGACCGTGGCGCTCGGACTGCGGCTGGGGCTGGCGGCGGTGGTGGCGCTGCAAATGGTGCTGGCCGGGCGCATCATCCCCGCACTCACCGCCCGCCATGTGCTGCTGCGCACCGGGGCGGGGCTGCGGCTGCGCCATGCGGCGCTGGAGTGGCCGGCGGCGGCGCTCGCCGTCGCGGCGCTGATCGCCTGGGTGGCCGCACCGGCGGCCGGCGTGACGGCGCTGCTCGCGGTGGTGGCGGCGGCGGGGCAGACGGCGCGGCTGGCGCTGTGGCAGGGCTGGCGCGTGCGGCGCGCGCCGCCGGTGCTGGCGCTGCACCTGGCCTATGCGTGGCTGCCCTTGGGCTTCCTGCTGCTCGCCTGGCACATTGCCCGGCCGGCGCGGGTGGGTGGACTGGCGGCCGAGCATGTCTGGGCGATCGGCGGGGTCGCGGTGCTGTGCCTGGGCATCATGTCCAGCATGATCCGCCGCCATACCGGCCACGCCTTTGCGGTCTCCACGGCCGCGACCGCCTGCTATGCCAGCGGCCTGCTGGCCTGCGCCGCACGGCTGGCGGCGGAGTTGGTGCCGGGCGCGCGCGGTCCGGCGCTGCTGGCGGCAATCCTGCTCTGGTGCGCCGGCTACGCCCTGTTCCTGGGCGCCTTCGGCCGGGCGCTGCTGCCGGTCAGCCGATGCCCGGCAGATCGACCGCGTGCCAGCCCGCCCCCTCGCTGACCTGCACCGCCGCGATCATCGCCGCACAGGCGCGGATGTCGGGGCGGCGAGGCGGAAGACGAAGTCGAACGTGCAGGCGATCTCCAGCAGCCGCGCGCTGCCCTCGGGCAGCGTGCAGACGAGGCGCTGCACGCGGCCGGCGTCGAGGAAGCGGCGTGCCAGCACCGCGCCGTCGCAGGTGATCTCCACCGCCTGCAACCGCCCCTCCGCCGGCAGCCAGAAGTCCAGCGCCAGCCGCGTCGGCCGTTGTCCGCTCCACAGCCGGAAATTCATCGTGCCGTCGCACCAGCCGTCGCCATGCACGCCGCGCGGCGCGCCGAGGATGCGTGGCAGGTCGGGCGGCGGCACCGTCTCGGCCAGGTCGGCGAGCGCGGGCGCGTAGTAGTTCGCCATCAGCGTCGCGTACCGGCCGTAGAGCGCCGCTTCGGGCACCCCGGCGCGCATGCCGGCGGCGCGGCGGATCGCGGCGACGAGCTGTTCCGGCGGCGCGCCGGGCGGCACCAGAACGCCGACGCCGAGCGCGCGCATGCGCTCGCCGATCGCGCCGAAGTCGTAGGCCACGGGCACCAGCCCGGCCTGCAGGCTCTCTGACAGCGTGTAGGAGAACGTCTCCGGAAACATATTGAGCAGCAGGGCCACGCGGCAGCGCGCCGCGGCCAGCGCCGCCACCGCGTCCTCCGGCCGGTAGCCGCCCTGCCGGACGATGTTGTCGTGGCGCCTGAGTTCCTCCTCGCGGTCGCTGTAGCCGACCAGCACGAAGGTGATGTCGTCGTGCCAGCGGCTGCAATGCCGCGCGAGTTCGACCAGCGCCTGCGCGCCCTTCTGCGGCCCCAGCGCGCCGGGCAGTGCGACGCGCAGCCGGGCATCGTCCGGGGCGGCGGCGGGTTGCGCGGGGCGCAGGCCGTGCGGCGCGAAATGCGGCCGCACGCTGACGGCAAGCCCGGGGAACAGATGCGCGTAGCGCGCGGCGGTGTCCTGCGACGGCGCGATCACCTGCGCCGCTTCGCGCAGGAAATCTTCCCATTCGCCGCGCCACGTCTCTCCGTTCTCGGCAAGGCCGGCGAGGCTCGGGTGGATGTGCGGATGGATCGGTCCCTGGCGCACGCACTGCGTACACTTCGCCGCCGGCGCCAGCTTGCGCATGTCTACGTGTTTCATGCCACCTACCTCGGTGGACCGCACATTCCTTCAAGTTCACCAAAGCCGGATCAATAAGTCCGGTCTTCGCTACATAATGAAGACTGGCCCCGCGCCGGTATCAGGCGGCATCGGTTCACGGTCACCGGAAATAATCCAGGAGGGGCTCCGAGCCGGATCGGCACTCCCAGTGATCGAACCACACGACATCTCGTAAAGGTGTGCGTGGAAGCCACCCGGCTGTCTCCAACTCGGGGTTCTCGAAGAAATGGGAAACGTAGCCGACACACAAGTAGGCGATGGGCCGGATCGACGGCGGAATACCCAAGGCGTCGCGTAGGTCGGCGTGCCGCATGATGCTCACCCAGCCGACGCCGACGTTCTCCGCCCTGGCGGCCAACCAAAGGTTCTGCACGGCGCAGACGGCGCTGTATAAATCCATTTCGCGCTGGTGGGTCCGCCCGATGACCACCGGGCCTGCGCGATGCTTGTCGCACGTTACGCAGATTCCTATGGGCGCTTCGACGATGCCTTCCAGCTTGAGCGTACGGTAGGTCCGCTTCCGATCGTCGTCGAACATGTCGGCCGCTTCGGCGTTGGCCGCCTGGAAAGCGCCCCGCAACTTCCGCTTGACCTCGGCGTCCCTGACGACGATGAAGTCCCACGGCTGCATAAAGCCGACCGACGGCGCATGATGGGCCGCCCGCAAGATGCGCGCCAGAACTTCGTCAGGGATTGGGTCCGGGAGAAATTGCCCCCGAACGTCGCGCCGCTTGTGGATGCACTTGTAGACGCTGTCCCGCTCGGCGGCCGAGAACTCGGCATCGACTTGGATCCGGTTGGCTTCCATGGTGTCCCCTTCATGTCAAAGCACGAGCCACCACCTGTCCGCGGCGAGACCCTACGGCTTTCAGGCCGGTCTTCTGACTGGTTTCATCCCATCCGGACGCCTTGCCGGCGCAGCCAGTGGCATGTGTCCGTACGGTCCCCATTACAGCGTTGGGCACGTGGCGGAGTCGCACCGCCTTCCCGATTCTCCCAAAGGAGGCCCCTTGGGCACCTGAAACGCTCCTACTTTCGCACGGAAGTCGCGCTACGTTCAACCGGTTACCTCGCCGTCCAGAAAACCTCCGGCCGACGAGCGTCGAGCGGAGACGACGGATGATCGAGCCGGAGCATCCTCAGCTATCGCCAGTGCGAACTGGTGTCGATCAGCCGGTCGGGCTTCTATCGTTAGCCCGGCCGGTCAGCGGCTTCCTGCACCACGGGCCAGGACACCGCCGCCATTCAAGGATGTGGCGGCGCAGAGGGAACCTACGCCAAGCTGCTCAAAGCCGCCGAACTTGCAGGTTGACGGGAACCATTTCGGTCGGCAGGCGCAGAGCCGTCCTGCTGTCATTGATCTAGCGCAAAGCCGAAGAATTCTGAACCGCCCATTCTGTCATCGCAGAGGCCACGTCGCTTCCGCGACGAAAACGTCTCCGCACCGTGTGATTTAGGGAGAAATGTCATGAAGTGGGTGAAGCCGGACTGGTGCGATCTGCGCCTGGGATTTGAGGTGACGGCCTACGTCTACGTTCGCTGAGAACCGATTAGGGGAGGGGGCGGGTGGATGCCGCCCCCTTCCGTTGGGGGGTGCTGATGGTGAATGAGCGAACGCTCCGCACCACCGACGTCGTGGAGATGAACCCGGCTTTCCTGTTTCGCTGGGAAGAACCGCAGCAGGCGTATGTGCTGCTCTATCCCGAGGGGCTGGTGAAGCTCAACGCGACCGCCGGCGAAATCCTTGCAGCCGTCGCCGACGCCGTCCCCGTGGGCGATGTCGTCGGACGACTCACCGCTGCCTACGACAATCCGGATATCGCCGAAGATATCCTTGCATTCCTGGAGGCGTCCCATGAGCGCGGATGGATCCGTATCAAGCCTTGACGCCCCGGTCACGGTTGACGGGCAGGGGCTGCCGCTCTGGCTGCTCCTGGAACTGACCTACAAGTGCCCGCTCAAGTGCCCCTGGTGCAACAACCCCACCGATTTCGACCGCTACGCGGACGAACTCACGACCGACGAATGGGTGGACGTGCTGCGCCAGGCGCGCAGGCTCGGCTCGCTACAACTCGGCTTCTCTGGCGGCGAGCCAATGCTGCGGCGCGACCTTGAAGCACTGGTTGGCGAAGCCACGCATCTCGGCTACTACACCAACCTTATCACCTCGGGCATGGGGCTGACTGCGTCGCGGCTCACGGCGCTCAAGAACGCCGGCCTCAAGCAGATCCAGCTCAGCCTGCAAGCCTGCGACGCGGAACTCAACAACCGCCTCGTCGGCGTCAATGCCTATGCGCAAAAGATCGCCGCTGCCCGCGCGATCAAGGCGCAGGGTTTTCCGATGGTGCTCAATTTCCCTGTCAGCCGCCACAACATCGATCAGGCGGAAGCTCTGCTCGCATTCGCGGAGGAGCTCGGCATCGAGTATGTCGAATTCGCCAATTTGCAGTATTACAATTGGGCTTTGGTGAACCGTGCGGAGCTGCTGCCGACCCAGGAGCAGCTCGCGAAGGCAGAATCGGTGGTACAGGAGGCGCGCGCGCGCCTGGGTCGGCGCATGACTATCTACTTCGTCATCACGGACTATTACGACACGCGCCCGAAGGCGTGCATGAAGGGCTGGGGCAACATCCATCTGACCATCGGGCCGGACGGTGCGGCGCTTCCGTGCCAGGAGGCGCGCATCATCCAGGGGCTGGAATTCCCCAATGTCCGCGACCACGATCTTGCCTGGATCTGGCATCAGTCGCCGGTGTTCCGCCGCTTTCGCGGCGAGGAGTGGATGCGCGAGCCGTGCCGTTCCTGTTCCGAGCGCGGGCACGACTATGGTGGCTGCCGGTGCCAGGCGTTCCTGCTGACGGGCGATGCCGCCAACACCGATCCGGTGTGCGACAAATCGCCGCACCACGACCTGATCAAGCAGGCGGTGGCCGAGGCGGCAGCGACAGACCGTACGCCCGGACGGCTGATCATGCGCCAGCGCGGCCTCAACCGGGTCTAGGGCGAACGCCGTGCTGCCGCATGACAGTCTTGCCGGCACGCTGCTCGCCGGCGTGCTGCTGACGGTTGCCCTGGCGCTACTGGCACGCGTGCTGGTGGCGGCAGGCTGATAGCAGAGAGGAAGGACGCAGCGTGATCCTGGCGTTCGCCGATGTGCTGGCGCGCTATCTGCACGTCGCCGCGGTGGTCGTCTGGATGGGGCACAACTGGGCGAACGTGATCTCTCGCCCGCGCTATCGGCGGGTGCTGCCGCAGGACGCGCCGGATGCCGGGCAGGCGGTGCTGGTGGCGGCGGCGCAGCGCGAGCACGGTATCTTCCGCTATGCATCGCTGGTGGTGCTGGCGACCGGCCTGTTCATGCTGGGCAACCGTGACCTCATCACCGATGCGCTGACGCTGCGCGGCGCAGGCGCGCCGACCGGCATCGGCGTCTGGCTCGGCCTTCTGATGGCGGCCAATCTGTGGTTCGTGCTCTGGCCGCACCAGAAAAAAGTGCTCGGCTTCGTGCCGGCGCCGCTGGAGGAGCGGCTGCGCTGCACCCGCATCACCTTCCTTTCTTCACGCACCAACACGATCCTGTCGATCCCCGCGATCTTCTTCATGGTCATGGGGGCGCATGGCGCCGTGCTGTTCTGAACCGGCCGGCCGGTTTTCCTTCGCCGGCGCGGCATCTGCGCTGCCGGCGGAGGTGCTGGCGGACGTGCGGCAGGCGGTCGCGGGCTGGCGCGGCAGCGGCACGTCGGTGCTGGAGTTGCCGTTCGCCGGCGCCGACTTCGTGGCCATCCAACGTGATGCCGAGGCGACGCTGCGCGCGCTGCTGGCCATCCCGCTGCAATACCATGTGCTGTTCCTGCAGGGCGGCGCCACGGCACAGTTCCGGCTGGTGCCGCTCAATCTGCTCGGCACCCGGGATTGCGCGGCCTATGTCGAGACCGGCCATTGGTCGGCGCGCGCCATCGCCGAGGCCGGGCGCGTCTGCCGTGTCGCCATCGCCGCGCGTACGCGGAACCAGATCCCGCCGGCCGATACCTGGCGCATCCCCCCCGGTGCCGCCTATTGCCACATCACCGGCAACGAGACCGCCGATGGCGTGCAGTTCCATGACGTGCCCTCGTCGGCAGGGGTGCCGCTGGTCGCCGATCTGACCGCTGACCTGCTGACTGGCCCACTCGACGTCGGGCGCTTCGGGCTGATCTATGCCAGCGCGCAGAAAAACCTGGGAATCGCGGGCCTGACCGTGGTGATCGTGCGGACGGATTTGCTAGGCGCCGCGCGGGCGGAAGTTCCCGCACCGTTCGACTATGCCCGCCAAGTCGCCGCCGAGAGTCGGATCAATACGCCTCCGGTGTTCGCCGTCTTTCTCGCGGGCCGGATGCTGCAATGGCTACGGCGCCATGGCGGCCTCGCCGCGGCGGCGGAGCGCTGTCGGCGCCGCAGCGAGTCGGTCTATGCCGCGATCGACGCCAGCGACTTCTATCGCTGTCGCGTGCGGCCGGCCGACCGCTCGCGTATCAGCATCAGCTTCCGTCTGCCCAGTGCCGCACTCGACGCCGCGTTCCTCAATGAAGCAGAGCGGCAGGGCCTGCTGCATTTGCAGGGCCATCCTTCGGTGGGCGGCATCCGCGCGTGTCTTTACAACGCCATGCCAGAAGCGGGGGCGGACGCACTCGCCGCCTTTATGGCGGAGTTCGCGGACGCGCATCGCGGTAGGCGTTGAGATGGCGGGTCCGGCTACCCTGGTTGGGCTTGCTGGCATGCGGCTCGTCCTGCGCGTCACCGCTGGCTTCGCCTGTGTTCCGTCGCCCAAATGTCGCGTGGGGGCCATGGGGCTGCGCCTGACCAACTCACTCGGCCTGGCAGCGGGCTTCGACCGGGACGGTGCGCTGCTGCCGGGGTTGCAGCGCTGCGGTTTCGGCCTGATCGAGATTGGCACTGTGATGACGGCTGCCGGGTCGCGCAGCCCCGACACCGTGGGCGCGGTGATCGCACATCTTGCCCGTCCGCGCGGACGTTGCGGCGAAGTCCCGGTTGGCGTCAATTTTGCCAGCCGGAACGATGGCTGCGGGGTCGAGACGCTTGCGGACTATCATGTGGCGATGCGGCGGCTCTGGCCCTTCGCCGATTACCTGGTGGCGAATCTGTCGTCTCCCCACGCGCCCCAGCGGAGTCAGGCCGAAGCCGACACGCGCCTGGCCTTCGTGGCCGCTCTGTGTGCGGCACGTGACGCCCTGGCGGACACCACCGGCCGCGCCGTTCCACTTGCGGTGAAGCTGGCCTTGGATCCCGCCTCGCCGCGACTTATCAGCAGACTCAAGGCGACCGGCCTGGATGCGGTGATTGGCGTCACGGCGGAGCCTACGGTCGTGGCGGAGGCAGCACAGGCACTGGCGCCGGTGCCGCTGATTTCGGTTGGCGGCATCTGCAGCGCCGCGGATATCGCCCTGCGTCTGGCCTGCGGTGCCGCGTTGGTGCAGGTCCACCGCGCTTTCGCCCGCGGCGGCCCGCGCTACCCGCGGCGTGTTCTTGCCAATCTGGAGGCGATGCGCAGACCGCGATTGCCGGATCGGCTATGACACGGGCCGCGACGGTCATGCTGGCCGGGCTGCTGTCGCTGTCGGTGCTGCTGCGCCTGTGGTTGGCCTGGCGGCAGGTGAGGTACCTGAGGCGGGCGTGTGAGACGCCGACGGTAGCGCAATACCAGGCCGTTCGCGTCGTCTTCGCTGCCATTGCGGCGCTGCCAGAGGTGGGCCTGATGCTTGCACTGACGCTGGGCGGCGGCATCGCCCGGCTCGACCGCGTCTGGCATGGCAGCGGAGTGGCCGGCGGCGGCATGGTGGGCTCCGTCATGCTGGCGTTCGCGCTGCTGCGCGGTGCAGTCGGCGCCGCCAGATCCGTGGCCATCGATGCCCGTTTCGGCGTTGCGCATGCAACCTTGCGGCAAAGGATCTCTAGTGCCGTCGCGCCAGTGACGTTGGCGGTTGCCGCGGGCGTGGCGGCGGGTGAGGCATTCGCTTGGGCAATCGGCACCGGCGTCGCCGTTTGGTGGCTATGGGCAGCACTGCTCTGGGGCCTGGGACTGTTCGGCAAGACGTGGCTCGTGCCGGACCTGCTGCGACCCGGCACCGGGCAACGGTTGCGCCAGCGGTGGGAGAATCTGGCCGAGGGCGCGCTGCGCCAGCAGCTGACGGCTGTGCTGGCGCGCTGCGGCCTGGTGCAGGTACCGATTCGCATCCTGGCAAGCCCGCCCGGCTCGCGCCGCGCCAATGCCCGGCTGGCCTGGGTCGGGCGCCGCCCACGCATCGAGTTGTCCGACACGCTACTCGACCTGCTGACGCCGGCGGAGATCGAGGCGGTAGTTGCGCACGAGGCCGGCCACTGGCGATGCCGCCACGTGACACGTGACGTCGCGGCGCGAGGGCTGCTTGGCTTGGTCAGCCTCGCGGCGCTGGCGCTGGCGCTGCGGTTTCCGGCGATCGCCCAGGGCCTTGGCGTGCCCCAACCAAGGCCAGCGGCGTGGCTCGCGGTCGCCGCTGCCGTGGCGCCGCTCGCCGGGTTCTTCGTCACCCCCTTGCAGGCGGCTTGGCGTCGCCGGCTTGAGTATGAGGCCGATGCCTTCGCGGCGCGGCATTCTGACCGGCAAGCGCTGATGGGCGCGCTGGCAAAGCTCGACGTGGCCAACGCGACCGCAGCGTCCTCGGATCGGTTCTATGGCGGCTTCTACGGCCTGCATCCAGACCAGGCAGACCGGATCCGTCATCTGGACAGAGTCACGCTGACGGGTGCTGGCTGACCCGGCCTCCCCCGAATGCCACCGATCTGTTGGTCTGAGTTAGAGGCTTGTTAGCAAAAAGCGTTGGACGCAAGCGCCAGGTCCGTGCCGAGGCCAAACGGCTCAAATGCCCTGGACCGCCGCGATCCCACCCAGATATGCTGCGAAGCGCGCCTCACT